>JBQCJB010000001.1:0-2078 GCA_051953155.1 Aureliella sp.
GTAGCACTGGAACGCGGAAACGATATCCAGCGTCTCGCCATTCCAATGTCCCGGTCGAATCGTGCCGCCGTAGACCATCAGGGCAGGGCGGTTCAGCCGCCCCATGGCGATCAAGCAGCCGGGCATATTCTTGTCGCAGCCTGGCAGCGCTACCAACCCGTCGTACCACTGCCCACCCATGACCGTTTCGATCGAGTCGGCGATCAGGTCCCGCGATTGCAGCGAGTAACTCATCCCCTCGGTGCCCATCGAGATGCCGTCGCTGACACCGATGGTGTTGAAACGCATGCCGACCATACCGGCGGCAGTCACACCTTCCTTGACCGCTGCGGCCAGGTTGTTGAGGTGCATGTTGCAGGTGTTGCCTTCGTACCACACGCTCGCGATGCCGACTTGGGCTTTCTGCATGTCCTCCTCGGTCATGCCCGTTCCGTAGAGCATGGCTTGGGACGCACCTTGGCTTTTCGGTTGAGTGATTCGAGAACTGGTTTTGTTGAGCATGGGTCTTCAAAGCGAGGAAAAAAAGGCGACAACATTCGAGAACTAACAGCCGCAGCGACAGCCGCTCCTGGCGACGACTCTTCCGAGGCTTTGGGATTTTGCCTCCCCCAGATAGCAGGCTGACTTCCCCGGGCCTATGATCGATCCGTTCGCAGCAGTTGCCGTCGGCCGGGGGATCTGTAGTCTACTTAGCCAGAGGCCGAGTGGGTAGGATGCGACCGGCGAACGCTTTCCCGACAAAACCTCGAAAGGATAAAAGCATGACCGGTGAACTCGTTTCGATTCCGAGCACGCGTCGACCGATCCCGGCTCAAGCGACTCCGGCCGATCCAAATGGCTCGCGCCGAATGCGATGGCGACGGACGGGCAGTCTGGCGCTAACCGCACTGTCGCTGGTGCTCGCCACCGCAACCTCAGCAGACCGGGCAGCGGCCCAGTCCGCAGCCAAGGCCGCGACAGCACAAGCCCCTGCCAGTAGAACGGCCAACGCGGAGGCCAGTGGCGAGGCGGTCGAGTTGGAATCGGGTTTCTCCTGGCTGTTCGACGGTAAAACGCTGACCGGCTGGGAAGGCAAGGAGCGTTGGTTCCGCGTCGAGGAAGGAGCGATCGTCGCCGGGTCACTTCAAGAAAAGATCCCCAACAACGAATTCCTATGTACGCGGCAAACCTATGATGACTTTGAATTGCGATTGCAGGTTCGCTTGAAAGGGGAAGGAAACAATGCAGGCGTTCAGTTCCGCTCATCGCGAGTGCCGAACGATCACGAGGTCAGCGGCTATCAGTGCGATGTCGGGGCAGCCTTCGGCCGCAGCGTTTGGGGAGCACTGTACGACGAATCGCGACGTAATAAGATGTTAGCCGAAGGCCCGGCGGCCGATGTCGCCAAATGGACCAAGGTCGGGCAGTGGAACGATCTGGCCGTTCGCTGCCAAGGAGATCGCGTCCAGCTCTGGCTCAATGGGCATGCGACCGTCGACTACCGCGAAAGCGATCCCCAAGTAGCCCGCTCCGGCGTTATCGGCTTGCAAATCCATTCGGGCCCGCCGACCGAAGCCTGGTACCGCGCGATCCGCATTCGAACACTGAAGAAGGAGTCTTAGACGATTCGTCATGCAGGATAAATTCGTTTACTTCGATCTCGGCAATGTCTTGGTCCACTTCGACCACGCCATAGCTGTGGACAACGTCGCCAGATTGAGCCGGCGGGAAGCCGCGGCCGCCAAACACGCTCTGTTCAGCTCGGGGCTACAGGACAAGTTCGAGACGGGTCTGATCACCAGCGCCCAGTTCGCCGAAGCCGTGGTGCGTACGCTCGAGTGCGAACTGGACAGTCAGGAACTGTTCGAGGCCATCAGCGCGATCTTCACGCCCAACGAAGCGATCGTGCCGATCCTACAGCAACTGAAGCGACGCGGAGTGCCGATGGCTGTGCTGTCCAACACCTGCGCGCCGCACTGGGAATGGATCCTTCGCCAGAATTGGATCGTGATGCAGGACTGGTTCGATTTCACGATCCTCAGCTACGAAGCTCGCAGCATGAAGCCCGATGCGGGCATTTACGAATTGGCCGAGCGACG
>JBQCJB010000002.1:0-5996 GCA_051953155.1 Aureliella sp.
CGCAGGCGAGTCGTCTCGCTGAGCTGCTGGACTGGCAAAGGGCATTTCATCCCGGAAGCCAACTGAGCAAGTTGTTCATCGTCGGCTGAGACGAGGGCGACGAGCGTCAGCCCGGTGTCCTTGGGCAAACCGCTCAGCAGCGTCGCCAAGCTGTCCAAGCTCTCGGAACCCACTCTCAAGCCGACGACCAGGCGCGGAACTCGCCTCGTCTTTCCTTCGCGCGTCGACTGACGATTTGGCATAGAGGAGAATGTTTCGAGAGTATGAGGCGCGGGCCGGCCCGCGCAAAGAGAATGCGCGGGTCGCAGAGTGGCCTAACGAAAAGGTGACGTGCCGCTAGCGGTTGGAACCGACGGTGACCGTGCGATCCAACTGGATGTTGAAGGCCGCGATCCGATCGCGGACCTTGCCTCGCGTGATGCCCAGGATTTCGGCCGCCCGCGATTGATTGCCGCCGGTCGTCTCCAGTACCCGCGTAAACAGGTAACGCTCCAGTTCGCGCATCGCCTCGGCGTAGAGGTCCGTCGAATTGTTCAAGCGTGATTCGATGAACTCAACGATGCCTTGTCCGGTAGCCGGCGTTTCTTCGCCGAAAGCGGACGTCTCGCTATAAGGAGCCTCCGAACCGGTCAAATCGGCGGCCATCTCCAAGGGTGCCGGCTCGCGTGGAACACTGGCACCAGCGGTTGCGGGAGTCGGCGACACCGCGGCCGGCTGAGTCGGCAAGGGCGTTCCCGAGGCTGCCGGTGCCAACGTGGCTCCGCTCGGAGTGGGCGCGCTTTTGGAAAGCTGCGACTCGCGCGTGGGATGCGTGATGAAGCTCGGCAACGATTCGACGCCCAGCACCGTTCCGGTCGTATTGAGAACCGCTTGACGCACGACCGACTGCAACTGCCGAACGTTACCTGGCCAATGATAAGTACACAGCGTCTCGAGAGCGGCTGGCGAAAGCCCGTCGAGATTGTTTTTGCTCATCTCTTTGCGAGCGCGTCGCAGGAAGTATTCGAGCAGCAAGGGGATGTCTTCCTGGCGCTCGCGCAGCGGCGGCAACTGGATCGTGAAACCGTTCAAGCGATAGAACAAGTCTTCGCGGAATTCGCCGTCGATGACCATCTGCTCCAGGTTGCGGTTGGTAGCGGCCACGATCCGGACGTTGGTGCGAATCTCTTCGTTGCCGCCGACGCGTTGGAACGATTGGTCTTGCAGCAGCCGGAGCACTTTGCCCTGGACCAGCGGCGTCATGTCGCCGACTTCGTCCAGGAAGATGCTGCCACCATCGCACTGCTCGAACTTGCCCACTCGACGCCGCTCGGCACCGGTGAAGGCTCCCTTTTCGTGCCCGAACAGTTCGCTTTCGAGCAACTGGTCGGGAATGGCTGCGCAGTTCACGGCCACGAATGGCTCGTCCTTGCGGTTGCTGTGCTGGACGATTGCCCGGGCAACAAGGTCTTTCCCGGTACCGCTCTCGCCGCGGACCAGCACGGTAACGTCTTGTCCAGCCACACGGCCGACAGCCTTGAGCACCTCCAGCATGACGCCCGAGCGACCGACGAATCGCTCGCCGCTCTCGCCCTCGCCGGTCAGCGACAAGGCGACCGGATGGTCCATCAGCCGCCGCGATTCGGCCGCACTGGCCGTCAGGTTCTTCAGCTGCTGCAAATTGATCGGCTTGGCCAGGTAATCAAAGGCACCTAGCCGCATGGCCTCGATCGTGGTTTCGCTGCTCGTGTCGGAGGTGACAAAAATCATCGGCAGCTTGCGATCGAGCGCACGAATTTTGCGGAACAGCTCGAGGCCGTTCATTTCGGGCATGAACACGTCGACCAGAGCCACATCTGGTCGATGGGCATCCACGGCGGCCAAGCCTTCGGCTGCATTGGCCGCTTCGATGACTTCGAATCCTTCGCTCGCCAATCCACGCTGTACGGTAGCGCGGATCAAACGGTCGTCGTCGATGATCAGGACTTTACTCACAACGCGCGCTCTCAACTAAAAGGCTCGGCCAAAACCAAACGCACACCCGCAATCCGCTTCCGCCGTCGTCAAAATCATTACGCGATTATACCGGGATCAGGGAACAGTCATAAACCACTCGCATGAGGTACCCTGTCAACCGCAATCAAATCGCTAGCACTCCAAGCTCGACGACCGTCGGACACCCAAACCGCAAACCCCAAGACCGTCTCCGTACGCATGCATTCGCGATGGTCACATCACCGACGGCCATCGCTTCGATTAGAGCTGGCATACGCATGCGGAACCGGGAAGACTGGCAGTGTACGGTCGGTACAAGGTTTCCGCGGCCGTTCGCCTATGCAAGCGGCGTGCCATTGATCGCTTAACGCGCAGCGGGCTGCTATCAGGGCGAAAACGCCCCCTTGCCGAACGATCCGTTAACCCCCTTGCTCGCCCAGCGACCAGGGGTGGCGACGAGTGTTGCACGGCACAGCACTTGCGAGTGTTATGCGAGAGTCCTACCCGACGGGTGCGACGAACGATCGCCGGAATGGTTTTGGTTTTGGATCTCCGCCGAGCGGAAGATCACTTACGATGGATCGCGGGGTGAACAGTGGCAAGTGTCATGAATAGCGAAAAACCAGCAATGAAAAATCGCGCAGATATCGGTTGCGAGCCGGTCACTTTGGATTTGCCGCTCGCTCGCGAGAATTTCGGGTGCGACGAAGCGCTGCTGTGTGAGATCGCGACTGTATTCATCGAGGACGTGCCGCAACTGATCGCCCAGCTCGAACATGCCTGCCAGGCCAATGACAAGTCCACGGTTTGTCGTACCGCGCACAGCCTCAAAGGCCTGTGCGCCACCTTCGGCGCCGAGCCGGCCCGCACGTACGCCCAAAACATCGAGCAGGAGTGCGGCCAGAATGGCGACGCGCCCATCACGTGCGAGCGTCTGCAACCGCTGATTCTGGCCCTCGAACATACGATTGCTACGCTGCGTAGCGAACTGCGCTTGAGCGCCTAAGCAGGCCCGTGACGATCGCTGCTGACCGGTACGGCAGATGCGTTTCCTGCCTGCTCGCGTTGGCTATCCCCGCGATCGCCAAACATTTCCTCGCGCGGAGACCACCGGCAGTGAAGCCCGCATGGGTTATCGGCCTGGCTGGTGCCGCTGCCTGCTCTCGACGAGACAATCAACCACAGGAGTGAGCGAACGATGGCGGCCCCGAAAGAGCAAAAAGAAAAACTGTTCGACCTGCTGCGAGACTTCGATACCAGCGTGCTGGTGACCCGGACCGCCGCAGGCGATCTGCGCGGGCGGCCGATGGCCATCGCCGAGATCTCGAAAGGCGAAGGGATCTGGTTTGCCACCAGCAGCGACAATGCGATGCTGGACGACATCGCCCACGACTCCCATGTCTGCCTGTCGATGCAGAGCAAGCAACAGTTCGTCTCGCTCAGCGGCTTAGGCGCCGTTCATGCCGATCAGAGCAAGGTCGACCAGCTGTGGCGTCCGACGTGGCAAGTCTGGTTTCCTCAGGGCAAAGACGATCCGAAGATCCGGCTGATTCAAGTCCTGCCCACCCAAGGCGATTATTGGGACTTGGGCGGCAAGAGCCGCTGGCAAGTCCTCTGGGAGATGGGCGAAGCGTACTGCATGAATCGCCAACCCATATTCGATTCCCAAACCCACGGGCATGTCGATCTGGTCTAAAAGACAAAATCGGGCCGCAACATGCGTTTCTATCGCAGTTTTATCAGTGGAGTCTCGGCCTTCGTGGCCGACGACTGCCCGACGCTGGCGGCCGCCTTGGCCTACTACACCGTCTTTTCGTTGCCGCCGCTGTGCTTTCTGCTGATCACGACGCTGACCGTCTCGCTGTCGATGTTCTCCAGCGACATCAGCGCCGAAGTGAGAGCCAAGCGGATCGTCGTTCGGCACGCGGCGACCATCTTGGGCAACCAAACGATCCAGGAGGAAGTCGGCGCGATACTGACGGCCAACGAACAGGAATCGCGGACCTGGTGGAAGTCGCTATTGGGCATCGGCGCGGTGCTGGTCGGCGCGTCGGGAGTGTTGTCCGCGCTGCAGAACTCGCTCAACCGCGTTTGGTGTGTTGCCCCGCGCAAACGCTCGCATCAGGCGCTGCGCTTCGTACGCAAACGGATCATCTCGTTAGCGATGGTGCTCGGCTTCGGCTTCATCTTGATCGTCTCGTTTGTCGTCAATGCAATTATCGAAGTGACCCTGAAGAGGATCGGTGACTTTGTAGGCTTGTCCTGGGGCTGGGCAAATTTGGCCAATTTTATCGTGGCCCTCGTCGTCATCGCCATCATGCTGGCGGCGATCTATCGTTACATGCCCGACGCGCGCATCGCCTGGAGCGACGTTCTGCTGGCGGCGGTGCTCGCCTCGCTGCTGTTCGCGGTCGGGCGGGCCGTGTTGCAGCTCTATTTTCAGTATGCCAACCCGGCGGCTCAGCTGGGCAGCGCGGCTGCATCGCTGGCTGCCGTGCTGATTTGGGTCTACTATACGTCGATGATCGTGCTGCTGGGCGCCGAGTTCAGCAAAGCCTGGGCACTGGAGAAGGGGCGAAAAATCGTCCCCGAGCCCGGCGCTGCCCGCACGGCTCCATCGCCGCCCAAGCCTGTCGAAGAATGACCGAGGAATCACAAACTCTCTGGACCGGAAAATTCCTGGCGGTGCGTCGCCGAGGAACCTGGGAGTACGCCGTCCGCCCCAATGCACGCGCCGTCGTAGGCATTGTCGCGGTGACGGTTGACCAGGAAATCATCCTGGTCGAACAGTTCCGCCGACCGGTCGACTGCCCCGTCATCGAATTGCCCGCCGGCCTGGTCGGCGACGAAGCCGGCGGCGAGCACGAATCGTGCTTCACCGCGGCCCAACGCGAGCTCGTCGAAGAGACGGGTTACACCTCTTCGCAGTGGAGCCAGCTCTCCACCGGGCCGAGCTCGGCTGGGTTAACCGACGAGGTAGTCACGTTGCTGTTGGCTCGCAATGCCCAGCGCGAGTCGGCCGGGGGTGGCGTCGGCAGCGAAGCGATCACCGTGCACTTGATCGCCTTGGATCGCGTCGACCAGTGGCTGGACGAGCAAATCCGCGGCGGGCGGCTGATCGATTTCAAACTCTTCGCAGGCCTCTACTTCTTGCGCCGCGCGGCTCCGGTTCCCTGAATCGACCACTGGCCAAGTCGTTCTTGCTACACTTGATGGCTGGCGTTGGAGGTGATTCGGAAAAGCGCAAGCGGCCACTCTTCGCGAGGGGATCAGTCATGTGTGGGTCTGGAGCAAGGCGTTGCCAATTCGCTGCGAAAGCCGCGGCGATCGCGTGCTGGCTGCTGGCGGTCGATAGCCTCGGCCAACTTGACACCCTGGCAGTGCGTGCGCGCGCTCAGGAAGGGACGCTCCGCGAGGTCGGCGGGCAGTCGCTGATGGTCGATCGCGAGCTGGAGATCGAAGCCGTGTCGACGCCGGAGCTGGTCAAGTGGCCGATCGTGGTCGACTGGGACTCGGCCGGCCGCCTGGTCATCGCCGAGTGCGGCGGAGTCAGCAAGCCGATCGTAGAGCACAACAAGCAGAAGCTCCATCGCATCGTGCGGTTGGTCGATACCAACGGTGACGGGCATTTCGACAACCGCATCGTGGCCGCCGACCAATTGGATTTTCCCGAAGGCGTCCTCTGCGTCGGTGACTCCATTCTGGTTTCAGCCCCGCCGACGATTTGGAAACTGACCGACAGCGACGGCGATGGCGTGTGCGAGCGCCGCGAGACCTGGTACGACCCCGGCACGATTACCGGCTGCGCCAACGACCTGCACGGCCCCTACATGGGACGCGACGGTTGGATCTACTGGTGCAAAGGAGCGTTCGCCGAGCAGCATCACAGCCTGATTTCCGGCAAGGAGTTCGTCACTCGAGCCGCGCATATTTTCCGGCGCCGCTTGGAAGGTGGCCCTGTCGAACCCGTGATGACCGGCGGCATGGACAACCCGGTCGAGATGGCGATCAGCCATTCGGGT
>JBQCJB010000003.1:0-2725 GCA_051953155.1 Aureliella sp.
CCAGCCCCCTCTCCCCGAAGCGGGGCGAGGGGGAGACCGTTTGGTTTTGCCGCTTCAGACTCACCGCTTCGCAACACACAGCTCAACAACACACCGCGCAACAACACACCGCTTCAACAACACACCGCTCAACAACACACCGCTTCAACACACCGCCTCGCAACACACAGCTTTAAAACACACCGCTTCATAACTCAACGCTTCGATACACTCCGCTTCGAAACTCACCGCTTCGAAAACTCACCGCTTCGAAACACTCTGCTTCGATAACCACAGCTTCCATCAGCGGACGGGGTGTTTAGGCGCCTTGCCGCCTCGACTTGCTTGCGCGGCCGATGGCGGCTGCGGCGGCCAGGCCGAACAGCGCGAGCGTCGAGGGCTCGGGAACGGCTGAAATCGTCAGCGTGCCACTGCCGCTGGTAACGCTGATCGATTGCGGAAAGCCCGGATCGGCCAGCGAGAACGCACCGAAGGCACTCGCGTTGTCCTGGGCAACGCTCAGTTGATAAGTTCCATTGGCTCCTGGTGCAATCTGGAGACTAACGGTTCCCAACAAGACGGAATTGTCGTTAGTTCCGTCGACGGCCGTGGTCACGCCGACCTGTCCGGTTTGTCCGGCCTCGACCTCGGAGATGCGCGCGCTGCTCGGACTGACGCCAGTGTTAAAGGTGCCGTCTTCAACAAATCCGGGTCCGAAACTCGTGCTGACAGGGGCGACCGATGTCCTGTCGATTGTGACCGTGAAGTCGGCACTGACCAGCCCGGTCGAGCTCGAACTTAGCCGCGTCTCGCCGCCGGTCTGGGTCAAATAGACTTCAGCGACGATCGTCTGGCCAACGCTGCCGGAGAAGGAATTGGCGCCGACGACGCCCGACTGACCAAACTGCAAGACAAAGTCCGACAAAGCCTCCGACGCGCCGAGAAGGGTCATCATCAAGGCCAGTACGACCGGTGTGCTGCGAAACATAAAACCAAGTCTCATCAAGAATTAAAACGGTAGGGTCTTTGCGTAACGATTGCGAAACTGTGTGTATTCCTGCAGGTTCAGGAGTCCGTCCTGATTGTAATCGAGCTCCCCGCGATACCCGGCGGTTCCGATCGACTTGCCGTAAGCGTTGCGAAACGCCGCGTAATCGATGAGGTTCAACAAGCGATTGCCGTCGACGTCACCGTAAAAGGCAAAGAATGCGTCGACTGCCGCAGTCCCCAGTACGTAATCGCCGCCTGCAGCCGCGTCGGCGTTTCCATCAAACGCGGTCGAACTACCGGACGCACGGATGCGACCGTCGACGATCGTCAATTGGTAGTTCCCGTCGACCAGCGCGCTCGGCTGCTGGCCCAGGACGTTGGGACGAACATAGGGCCCGGAGAAAGTCAGCGTGACTTGTGTGTGGCCGCCTGCGAGCAGTTCGGCTTGCCAGGCTGTCGCGACGGCTTGCAAGACGAGATTGCCCTGAGCGTCGCGCTCGCGCTTGTGAACTTCGAAAGCGTTCGCGTCCATGGTTACGGGTCCGTCAAATTCGATGACGACCTTGTTTAACGACGAGCGCTGCGCGGTGCCGTCGCCGATCTGGACCGGCGCGGCCAGTTCCGGAAGATTGTCGATCGAAATGACGAACGTTTTGTCGAGCTGATTGCCGGTTGTATCCGTCGCTCGCACGCGAACCGAATAAGTCGAGCGGGATGAAAAGTCGAAGGTCTGGCTCGATCGCAGTTGATCGCCTTCGATTTGGAACGCGGCGTTATCCGCATCACCCTCGCCGGCGACCAGCGCAAAGAGATGACTGTCCGACGGGCTGGCATCGACGACAGACAACTGCCCGACGAGCGCGCCGGTGGGCAGCTTTTCCAGCACGTGGGACGAGCTCAGCCGGATGTCGGTGGGAGCCGATTGGTCGAACTGGCTGCCGAAGTCCAAGCCGCTGGCTGTCGTGCCCGCAGTCAGTTTGACCTTGGCGGCCAGCGGCTGGTTGAAGTCGGGCGCGCGACTGATGGTCACCAGCCCACTCCCCTCCGGCGCGATCGTGGTCGCCTCGGTCATAAACGTAATCGCCGAGCCGTCGCGACTGATGGCTGCCAGGACACTGCCACCCGACGCCATGGTTCCGTTGGCGTTTTGCGACACGCGCGTCAGCGAATCGGTCAAGCGGTCGTAGAGCACGATCACCGAACTAGTGTTCGCACTGTCGGGGAACATCGTTTGCGAGTGGGACTCAAACACGATCCAGCGACCATCGGCGCTGATGTCCGGCCGGCGACTTTCGTTGGCAGCCCCGCCGTTGAAATTCCGGCTGATCAGCTGGGTTCGTCCGGTTTGTAAGTCCTTGAGAAAGACGTTGAAGCTCGTCACGCCCTTGTCGTCGGTAAGATTCGTCGCACTGGAATCAAAGACGACGAATCGACCGTCATCGCTGATCGCGCGCTTTTCACTCGTGCCATTGGCCTGCAGGCCCGTGCTGCTGGTGCTGACGCGAGTCAGTTGACCAGAGGGCCGACTGAGTACAAAGATGTCGCTGAACCCGTTCGTATCGCCCGGCACCAAATCGTTCGAGAACGACTGGAGCACGATCGTCTGCCCGTCGGCCGTGATGTCGCCGCCGAAGGTATTCTCGTTGGACAAGTCAGGCGGCAGAGTGTTGGTGTTGGCGCGCGTCAGTTCACCGGTGTCCAGGTTTTTAACGAAGGTATCGATCGACTGGTTCTGGTCGTCGGGTACGAGGTTGGT
>JBQCJB010000004.1:0-2736 GCA_051953155.1 Aureliella sp.
CAGCGCTATCGTGGCCGCTCTCAATCTCGCTCCAACAGCGGCGGCCATCGGCATGCTGCTGCTCGTCGCAATCGGCATCGCCGTCCAGGGTCGACGTTTGCAAGCGGCCCGCGCGAACAGCTCGCTGCCTGGTCCTTAAACTGCCGTCGTCGGCGGCGTCACCTGCGCAGTCCAACTTGATCGGCGCAATCGGCTTGTCCGGCAGCATAGAGAACATCGTTTTGACCCCTGGCGAGGGATCTTCTCAACCCAAGCGACCACTTCGCACGATAGCCACCCAGTGGATGTGCGTCGCCAGGGGCACACGCGCGCCTGCCGGGCGACGCGCGGCTCGACGAACCATGGACTGGAACAGAACCCGTCACGGAGGGATTGGCTTTGTCCTAAGGCGGATTGCCTTCGTGGAATGCCCTACGCCAAGCCGTCGATTTTTCAGCCAGGTGATTCTGGCTGCGTGGCTTGCGCTGGCAGTCGGTTGCGCGGCGCCCCGAGTTCGCTGGCGCGAGCCGCTGCCCAGCCGTGCTCGAGCCGGCTTTCCTTTTCTCAAGCCGCCAGCGCCGTCCAACAACGCGGCAGCCGAACCGTTGCTCGATGTCGAGCGACTTTACGCCGAAGCCTTGGCGCTCGAGCGAGCCGGCGAGCCGGCCTGCGTGGATCTCTACTTCGAAGCTGCACTGCTGGCCAGTACAGCCGCCGTGAATGCCGACGCGAACGATCCACCTCTCCCTCGAACAGACTCGGATTGTGCGCCGCGTCTGGACGAGCTTTCGCGCTCGGCGCTGGTCGGCCTGGTCACGTGCGGCCAGCGCTTTGGCAGGTTCGATCCGCGAAGCCATCTGCTGGTTTACCGTAGCGGACAACCGCATTCGATTCCCGTGACGCATCACGGCTTTGTTTGGCAGGCTGCCGATTTCCTGCAGGTGACGCCCGTGGGCGACTACACGACCAACGCCTTCCGCGTGGCTCACCGCAGGGCCGGCTGCGGGATACCACTGGTCGTGACGACCTGCGGCCGAGGCCGACCCTTGCTGGCTGAAGAGCCCGTCTTCGCAGCCACCTTGCTACTCCGCACCGGCCACGCGCCCACCGCCCCGATGGTCGATGCCCCGAACGCCACCGCAGACGGCGCGATCGTCGATAGCACCGTTGCCGATAGCACCTTCGTCGATGGGGCAGGGGAGGGGGACGGGATTTCGCTGGCGCTCTTCGATCCGTTGCGTGTGGACGACGTGTTGGTCGGGGGCGAGTCCCGGCCGCTGGCCAAAGATCTCTCGGCGCCGCTGGCTTATCGGCTGCGCGACCAGCGTCCGAACTTGCTGGACGATTTTCTCATTCCCAGCTATCCGGAGGCGGAGAGCCGGTTGATCGCCATCGAACCTTATCAACCCGGCAAAGTGCCGGTGGTCTTCGTGCACGGACTGTTATCCGATCCGTTCACATGGGCCGAGGCCGTCAACGAGCTCGTCGCCAGCAAAGGCTTCGTCGACCATTTTCAAATTTGGTTGTTCGAGTATCCAACCGGGCAGCCCTTCCTCTTCAGCGCGGCGACGCTGCGCAAAGAGTTCGCCCAGGCGGCGCAGACTTTCGATCCAGAGGGAACCGATCCTGGATTTTCTCAGATGGTCCTGGTCGGTCACAGCATGGGCGGATTGATTTCCAAGTTGCAGGTAACGGCCAGCGGCGATCGGTTATGGCGCTCGGTCGCCAATCGCCCGTTCGAGCAGACGCTCATGCAGCCGCGGATGCGCGCTCGCCTGAGAGAATCCTTTTTCTTCGCACCTTCGGAGCGAGTCGCCCGGGTCGTCTTTATCGCCACGCCGCATCAAGGCTCGGCGCAAGCTCGTCGGTTGATCGGCCGCGTGGCGTCGTCTCTAGTTGCCGAGCCGGCCGAAATGCGCGAGAACCACCGGCAACTGGTCGACAGCAATCCGGGAGTTTTCTCCAGCGAGTTCGCTCGTCGCGTGCCGACGAGCATCGATTTGCTCGACCCGAACAGCCGCTTGCTGCAGGCTCTGAATGCTTTGCCACTGGCAGAGGATGTCGTCAGCCACAGCGTCATCGGTGACATCGGCTGGACGATCGGCTACGGTCCTTCCGACGGCGTTGTTCCCGTCACGAGCGCCCGCTACCGCGAGGCCGTCTCGGAACGCTACGTCGCCACGCGGCATTCCGAGCTTCACAAGCACGTTGACACGATCGACGAACTCCAGCGGATCCTGGCTGAACATCTGCAGGCGCCGAGCACCGGCAGCCGTTGAGCACCCGAGACGGGTTGCTGTTAGACTGTTTCAGAGTTTCACTTGGCGTTCGTTTGCGTTCTTCGCTACGGCTGGATGGCGTTATGTTTTGCTCCAAGATTCGAGTTACAGGATGGCTGTTGGCGATTGCCGGCGGGTTGGCTGTAGCCGGCGGATGGCTGGCCAGCCCGCTTCGCGCGGCCGAGCGTCAGCCTAACGTGATCATCATCCTGGCCGACGACCTCGGCATCAGCGACTTGGGGTGTTTGGGAGCCAGCGACATCCGCACGCCGCGGCTGGACGAACTGGCTCGTCAAGGTACGCGCTTCACCAACTTCTACGTGGCTCAGGCGGTGTGCACAGCCAGTCGCGCGGCGCTCATGAGCGGCTGTTACCCGAATCGCATCGGTCTGCAAGGGGCGCTCAGCCACACCAGTCGCAACGGAATCCATCCCGACGAATGGTTGCTGCCCGAGATGCTGCGCGACCGCGGATATGC
>JBQCJB010000005.1:0-4153 GCA_051953155.1 Aureliella sp.
CGCGGCGTCGTGGGTATCAACGTCAGCTCGATCGGCGTCGGAGAAGCGTTCGGGCTTGAGCGGAGTGCGGCCAAGGTTTCGGGGGGCAACCCTTCCCAGTCGCTGCGCTGGAAATCGCTCAGCAGGATCAGATGCCGCCGCGGCTGCGACGCTCGGCCGAGCTGGGCCAGGCCGGTCGAAATCGCATCGGCCATCGCGCTCGAGCCGGCGCCGACGCGGATCTCGCCCAGGGCCCGCAGCGCGCGGCCGCGATCGAAGGTCGCTCCCGATGTTTGATCGACGACGCCCCCTCCACAACTGAGGACCGTCACTTCGGTCGCCGGTCCAAAACGCTCGATCAATGTAGCCGCTTCCGCCAACGCGACATCGAAGCAGGTTTGCGCCGCGGAGGAGGCTTGTGTGGCTGCGTTCGCTTCGCCTGCATTCAGTTGGCGCTCGCACTGGGCTTCCATGCTCAGGCTGTTATCGACGATCAATACGACCGAATGTTGGTTGCCGCCGGCCGCGGTTCGCCAGGCGGTCAGCACCGGGCGAGCCAAGCATAATGCGAGGATGGCTGGGATCGACATCCGCAACAGCAGGAGCAGCCAAGCCTGCCACTGCACGCGGCGCGAGTTGATCTTCATGGCCGATTCGAGCAAGTGCATCGCGCCCCAATCGAGCGTCTTGGTGCGCGTGCGATTGAGCAGGTGAATGATCAGTGGGATGACGGCCGCGGCAGCGCCGCCCAGCAGAATCAGGTTCAAGAACGTCATCATGCGCGCCCTCGCGCGGCCAGGTAGGCCGCCAGCAAGCTGGCATGCGACTGGTCGGTCGTGCAACTGATCAGGTCGATCTTCTGCTTGCCACAGCCAGCCCCGAGGGCCGCACGAAAGCGCTGCAGGTTTTCGAGATAACTTTTGCGCAGCAGCGAGCTGTCAAGCAACCGCATGTGGCTGGCCAGTTCGAGCGATCGGAACTGCATCCGCCCTCGAAAGGGAAATTCGAGTTCATCGCGGTCCCAGACTTGGAAGACGACCACATCGTTACCGGTGTGCCGGAAATTGCCCAGCGTACGCAGCAAGTCGTCGACCTGGTCAAAACAATCCGAGATCAGGACCAGCAGCCCGCGGCGGCGGATCTTCGGCACCAGTTGCGTCAGCACTTGACTGATCGCCGTTTCACCGCTGGGCTCGGAGGTGGCCAGCGCGCTCAGCAGGCTGCGAAGATGACTCGGCTTGCTCCGGGGCGGAATGGTGTGGCGCGGCTCGGTGTCGAAGGTCACCAGCCCGACAGCGTCTTGCTGGCCGACCAGCATATAGGCCAGGCAGGCTGCCAGGCGGACCGCGAACTCGTGCTTGGATGCCGAGGTCCGGCGTTTGCCATAAGCCATCGAACCGCTTTGGTCGACCAACAGCGTGCACCGCATATTGGTCTCCTCTTCGTACTGGCGAATGTAC
Organism: Aureliella sp.; assembly: GCA_051953155.1. Taxonomy (GTDB): domain Bacteria; phylum Planctomycetota; class Planctomycetia; order Pirellulales; family Pirellulaceae; genus Aureliella. The sequence continues at coordinate 1,440 of JBQCJB010000005.1, forward strand.
AAGCGGTCGGTCTTGCCGAACAGTTTCCAGTCGATCGTGCGAATTTCGTCACCGCGAACGTACGGGCGGTGTTCTTTGAATTCGACGCTGAAGCCTTTATGCGGCGAGCGGTGCATGCCGACGGTAACCCCTTCGACGACTTGCCGCGCGTAGAGCTGCAAGTTCGCCAGTTTGTCGCGGTCGGCGGCCGAGAGGATCGCGTCGGAAGGGTCGTGGCTCATAAAGTTTTGTGGCTGGCGCGAGGCAATTCCTTGACCGCGCGGGCGATGATGTCGTCGGCTCGAATACCATCGGCTTCCGCGGAGAATGTGGGCACCAGGCGGTGGCGGAGTACCGGCGCCGCCAAGGCTTGGATGTCGTCGGTCGTGACGTGATAACGCCCCTGCAGCAGGGCGCGAGCTTTGGCCGCCAGCACCAGTTGCTGGCACGCGCGCGGGCCCGGGCCCCAATCGACCCAGTCGTTGACCCACTGCAAACGCTTCTCCGGCGTCGGGCGGAGTGAGCGGACCAGGTCGAGCACCATGTGCTTGACGTGCTCGGGCAGCGGCACCAAGCGCACCGTGTGCTGAAACCCGACGATCTCCTCGCCGGTAACGACTGGTTCGAGTTTGGTACGGAAGGCCGTGGTGGTGCGATCGATGATTTCTCCCTCTTGATCGCGCGACGGATAGTCGACCAGGACTTGAAAGAGAAAGCGGTCGCGTTGGGCCTCGGGCAGCGGGTAAGTGCCTTCCTGCTCGATCGGGTTTTGCGTCGCTAGCACGAAGAAGGGCTCGGCCAGGCGGTAGGTTTTGCCGCCGACGGTGACCTCATGTTCCTGCATGGCTTCCAGCAAGGCGGCCTGCGTCTTGGGCGGCGTGCGGTTGATCTCGTCGGCCAGCAGCAGCTGCGTAAAGACTGGTCCGCGCTCGAACACCAGTTCACGATGCCCGGTCTGCGGCGATTCCTGGATGATGTCGGTGCCGGTGATGTCGGCGGGCATCAGGTCCGGCGTAAACTGTATGCGATGGAAGGAGAGGGCCATCGATTCGGCCAGCGACCGGACCATCAGCGTCTTGGCCAACCCGGGCACTCCTTCCAGCAGGCAGTGTCCGCGGGAGAGCATCGCGATCAACAGCTGCTCGATGACATCGTCCTGGCCGACGACAATCTTGGCGACTTGCTGGCGGACCTTCAAACAAGTTTCGCGCAAACGCTCGGCGCGTTGGATATCGAGATCGGGTGTGACTTCACTTGTTTCAACCAACGGAGTTCTCCGCAGAACGCGTGGGGGAGTGGGGCGGGGGCGGCAGTCGTAGCCACTGTATGCTAATCGCTACCGGCGGCGCTTGGGAGCAGCGGCCAGGCTCACGGCCGGGATCGTCAGCCCTATCAGGGATAGTAGTGCGCGATCATGCTCCGCAGAAACGCCAGGGAATCGGCCATCTCTTCCATGCCGTTCATGCCATCTTCGATGCTGATCCAGCCGACGTATCCGGCCTCGACCAGTAACTGGAAGATGGCTGGATAGTCATTGGCGCCCCGACCGGTGACGCCATGTTTGAGCAGCTCGGTGTAGCCGGCGGTTCCTTCGGCGGCTTTCAAATCCTCCATCGTTGTGCCGGGTACCAGGTACCGATCGCTGGCATGCATGCTGACGACTCGCGGTGCGACCCGCCGCAGCAATTCGACCGGGTCGTCACCGGCGACCACGGCGTTGCTCGGATCGTATTGCACGCCGAAGAAGGGCGAAGGCGGAATCCGCTCGAGCAGTTCAAGGAAGACATCCATCTTCTGCGCAAATTCGGGATACAGCCAATGCCCGTCCTTGTAGTGGTTCTCCAGTCCGAGCACGATCCCCAGCAGCTGGGCCTCGTCGATGCATTCGAGAATCGCCGCGCTGGCCCACTCGACGCCCACGTGCCGCGGTACCTCGGGCCAGCGCTGGCCGCTGAGCACGCGGCAAACGGTGCCGGGGCCGCCCAAGCGATGCGCCACACGAATCATTTGTTTCTGATACTCGATCGCCGCCCGCCGCTGGTCGGCTTGCGGATGCGTGAAGTCTGGCGAGCAGCAGAGCATCGGCATTGCGAACCCCGCGTCGCGGATCGCTTGGCCGACGCGGTCGATAGTTGCATCATCGAGGCTGGTAAAAAAGCCTTCGTACATTTCGAGGCCATCGGCATCGAGCGTCTTGGCCTGCTCGATCCAATCGAAAACGCTCATCGTTCGCGCGGTCGAAATCGCGTCCAAGTAACACTTCGGAAAGGCGCTCAGGCGGGGTCGGGTCAGTGTCGCAGTCAAAACAAAACCTTCTGCTGAGGTAAGCCGAATGCCTGGCCGCGCGGGGGCAATCGAGGGGGCGGTGGGATCGAAAGGTCGGTGAGAAATATGTTACAGGGTTTTTGACAGCTCGCGAAAACAGGGCGAATTTTTCATCCTCGCTTCGAGCCTCGCCGACGCGTCGGGCCGACCCTGCCGGCCTCAGTCTGCGGCGTTCCTCTTCATTCAGCGTTCGGCATGGAAGCTGCAACAGCCGCTTTCTCGGCAAGTCGAATTTCGTGCGGTCCGCAGGCCGCAGTTGCGATCGGTTTGATAGCCAGACTTTTTGGCCCGTTGCCGTACGAGCCGTGATGCCATTCCTGAGAACGGATGCCTTTCGAAGAGAAGAGGAGCAGGAGAGAATCATGCGAACGATGCTTTGTTTGTGCAGTGCACTTTGCTGTTTGGTTTTA
>JBQCJB010000006.1:0-4273 GCA_051953155.1 Aureliella sp.
GAAGATCGCCAGACCGAACTGGGACAAGCCTTGGCCGCCGATGCCGAGCGGCAAGCGGCCAAGATCGACGTTCGCGACCAGTTCCACTGGGGCATCCGCCGCAGCCTGCTCCTGCCGCTGCTGCCCGGCCTGGTCGCAGTCGCCTTATGGTACGCGCCGCTGCGGCAGTCCGACGCCCAGGCATCGCCCGAGAGTCAGGCGAAGGTTAATCAAGTGGCTGCATCGACCAAACCGCTGATCGAGCAGCTGCGCAAGAAACGCGAAGAAGCCGAGAAACTCGGGCTGAACGAAGCGGCCGACATGTTCAAAAAGCTCGAAGGCAAATTGTCCGAGCTGCAAAAGAACACGCGGCTGGATACCAAGCAAACGCTCGCCAAGCTGAACGACATCAAACAGCAACTCGACAAACGCCGCGAAGAGCTCGGCAGCGCCGAATCGCTGAAGAAGAATCTGGCCGGACTGGAGAAGCTCGAACAAGGGCCGGCCAATGAACTGGCCGATGCGTTGAAGAAAGGAGACTTCGACAAGGCAGAAAACGAGCTGGAAAAATTGCTCGAGAAGATGAAGTCGGAAGAAGGGCTGAACAAAGAAGACATGCAGAAGCTGGAAAAGCAGATCGACCAGCTCGAAAAGGCGCTCAACGAAGCGGCCCAAGCGCACGAGCAGGCCAAGCAGACGCTCGAACAACAGATGAAGCAGGCCGAGGCGGCCGGCGACCTTCAAAAGGCTGCCCAGCTGGAACGCAAACTGTCCGAGCTCCAGGCCAAGGATGGACAAATGCAGCAGCTGCAGCAATTGGCCGACGCCCTGTCGGAATGCAAACAGGGGATGAGCAAGGGTGATAGTCAGGCTGCTCAGGACGCTCTCCAGAAAATGGCCAGCCAGCTCAAGCAAATGAATCAAGAGAACAGCCAGCTACAGGACCTCGACCAACTAATGGACAGTCTGGCGCAGAGCAAATCGCAAATGATGTGCGACCAGTGCCAGGGCAAGGGCTGTAGCAAATGCATGTCGGCAGGCATGGGCATGGGCCAGATGCCCGGTGACGGCATGGGCGAGGGGCAAGGCCAGGGCACGCGCCCCGAAGAAGAAACCGATACCGACTTCTTCGAATCGCGGGTTCGCGAGCAGATGAAGCAAGGGGAAACGGTGTACGGCGGCAAGGTCGGTGGCGAAAACCGCAAGGGCAACACCACCGCCGAAGTCCAAGCCGCCGTCCTGAGCGCGCTATCGGAAGATCCCGAGCCGCTCGACAATCAACCTCTTCCCAAAGCCCAGCGCGAGCACACTCGCGAATACTTCAACGCTCTCCGCGAATCCAAGTAGCTTGCGGTTGCGCTGCCGCGCCCCGACCTATTCGTCGCTGGCGCGGAGAGCCGGCGTGACGAGCAATTCGTGGTCGCAGAAATCTTCGGCGCGGAAATAGAGGTCCAGTTCGCGCTGGGCACTCTCGGGGCTGTCCGAGGCGTGCACCAGATTCATTTGCCGCGAGCTGGAAAAGTCGCCGCGGATCGTGCCGGGCGCGGCCTTCAGTCCGTTGGTCGCGCCGAGCATCTCGCGAATGACGCGGACGACGTCCAGGCCTTCGACCGCCAGGGCCACGATCGGAGCCGAGGTAATGAACGCTTCCAGGCTGGGATAGAACGGCTTGGAAACGTGTTCCGCGTAATGCCGCTTGCTCAGCTCGGGAGTGACGCGCAGCATCTTCATCGCGACGATGTTGAGGCCCTTGGCTTCGAAGCGAGCGATGATTTGGCCCATCAGGCGGCGTTCGATGCAGTCGGGTTTCAGCAGGACGAGCGAGCGTTCGAGCATGGGGTCAGATCTCCAGGGGGCTGTGGTGTCTGGTTCGCTGCAGGACGCAGCGGTCGCACAGATTGTTGCCCTGGATGCTCGAGGCGCGAAGTGCACCGGAGGAGAAAAATCCAGCTTATCGATCGGGCGCGGCCGCCGGCGGCGAGCCCGGCCCGCGGTCGCTGGGCGATCGGATCAAACTGGCTTCTGCGTCGGCGGCGGCCGGCGGCGAGGCTTCCGCTTGCAGCAGACCGCGCAGCCAGGCGCCGCGACTGCTGGCTTTGGCTTTCGCATCCGCAGGCGCGCCCTCGGCGGCCGAGGTGCCAACCGGTTCGGCCCGCACCGGCTCTGGCGCGGGAGACTTTTGAGCCGGAGGAGATTCTTCAGTCGGAAGCGATTGGGCCGGCGTCGGGCCCGGCACCGCCGGCAGTGGTGCGCCGGGTGCGAAGTCCGTCGGCGCGATGTGCGCTGGCGCAACCTGCATGGGCGCAATCTGCATGGGGGCGAGCTCGGCGGGCCACGCGTGTTGGAGCGGATCGCTGGGCTGGAGGAATTTTGCAAAGCGAGCCGGAGCGGCGGGCGAATGCGAGGGGACGCGGGCGTGGTAGCCGGCGTTGAAGCCCAGGCCCCAAAAGCGAGCGACGGCTGTCACCAACGGCGTCCGCTCCGGAGCGGCGGCGCGCAGGCTCGACCTTGGGCCGAGTGCCAGCGGCACGCGGCCGGAGGACAGCATGAGCGTGAAAGAAGCCAGCCTGAGCTTGCGCATGAATCGGTCCCTCCTGAGAGTGCAACTATCGCCAAGGGGAGAGGATCGACTGTCAGAGAGACGCGGCCCGAGAAACGCCGCAGAAATGGCCCTGGGGAAGCTCGAAATCGCGCTCTCTGCGCGGTTCAGGTAAAGCTTACGCCCGGCCACCCGAAATCACGTGCAAATTTCATTCCGCTACAGCTTGTCAGCGGCGGGCAGAGTGCGAGAATGGTATAGTTGCAGAAGCGCGATCGCGAGCCCGGAGCGAGACGTTGTCCGGCTTGAGCGTTTGCCTTCCGAGTCAGTGCACCCGCCTGATAGGTGAATGAGGACACGAACATGCGTTTGTCATTCGGCATGGAAACCAAGCAACTGCAGACGCAGAAGCTGGCGCCCAAGATGATTCAATCGATGGAGATCTTGCAAATGCCCGTCATGGCGTTGCAGGAGCGCATCGAACAAGAGATGAACGAAAACCCGATGCTGGAGGCACTCGACGCAGACCCCAATTTGCCAGAGGAAATCGACGAAGACGAAGAAGAGAAGGATCCCAATCGACCGACCGAGGATGAACGCGAGCTGGTCGTTCAGGACAATCAGTCCAACACCGAAGACTTCGAGCGGCTGGCGAACATGGACTCGGACATGCCCGACCAGTTCGACGACTTTCGCCGTTCGAGCAACCGGATGCAGGAGGCGCAGGATCGCCAGCACGACCTGATGGCCAACGCACTGGAGCGTCCGGAATCGCTGAACGATTACCTCGATCATCAACTGGCCGAATTGGAAATCGATTCCGATGTCGAGCGACTCGCGCAGCGGATCGTCTCGACGCTCGATGCGCGAAACGGTGGCTACTTTAAAACCAGCCTGCGCGATCTACTTCCATCGGACCACTCGCCAGAAGATCTCAAGAAGGCCGAGGAAGCCCTGGAGATCGTCCAGTCGCTCGATCCACCGGGCATCGCGGCTCGCGACCTGCGCGAGTGCCTGCTCAATCAATTGCATCCCGACATGTACCTTTACGAAGAGTTGAAGGTGCTGATCCAAGATCACCTGGAGGACCTGGCGGAAAATCGCTTGCCGCTGATCGAAAAGAAGACTGGCTTTTCAATCGAGACGATCCAAGAGGCGCGCGAGGAGTTCCATCATCTCAATCCCAAGCCGGGTGCAGCATTCTTGGAAGCGTATGTGCCGATCGTCACGCCCGACGTGATCGTCGAACCCGACGCCAGCGGTCGCTACGTCGTCAGGCTCGAAGATGATCGCCTGCCGCCGCTGCGCATCAGTGAGTATTACCGCCGCCGTTTGGCCGATCCAGCGGCCACTCAGGAAGAGAAGGAATTCATTCGCCGCAAGATCGAAGCGGCCAACTGGTTGATCGAAGCCATCCAGCAACGTCGCTCGACGGTTCTCAAGGTGTCTCAAGAGATCGTCGATTATCAAAGAAAATTCCTGGATGACGGGCCCGAGTTTATCGAGCCGTTAAAAATGCAGCAGATCGCCGACGCGGTGGGCGTCCACGTAACGACGATCTCGCGGGCGGTCGACGACAAATGGATCCAGACGCCGCGCGGCATATTTCCGCTCAAGCGTTTCTTCGTCGGCGGCACCCGCAGCGAAGATGGCGAGGACGTCGCTTGGGATACGATCCGCATCAAACTCAACGAGCTGATCGAAAAGGAAGACAAGCAGAAGCCCTACAGCGACGACGACCTGGTCAAGGAGCTG
>JBQCJB010000007.1:0-5820 GCA_051953155.1 Aureliella sp.
CGAATGTCGCATCCTGCAAGCGGACATCGCCTACGCGCGTTCCTTCGCTTGGGAATCGAGCGAGTTCAAACGGCTCGATCAAGACCAATCGGCAGATTCGGATCTGGAGCAGCTGTTCGGTACCCTGTCGCGCGCATAGCAAACCGACGAGGGGCCGCCCGCTGGCCGTGCGATCGTCGCCTCCGATGCGACGCTGCGCATCGGTCCGACGTTGACGGCGCGACTAAGCGAGGCAGAGACGAAGCAGTTAGTTTTGCACTCTCAGAGCGACCCGCGGAGCAACATAATCAGCGCCCCGCGAGTCACTTTGTTCAACGGCATGGAAGCCACGATCCAGGACATCGTACGACGCCCCTTCGTCACCAATGTCGAAATCGATCGGCAACACGGTCCAGGCGAACCCAAGCCGGTGGTTCAGATTTTCGACGAAGGATTTTCCATGCGAACTCGAGTGGAGGCGACCGAAGAGGGGCTAGTCGACTTGGAGTGCTTGTTGAGGGCTTCGAGCATCGAGGACGTGCGCGTCGCCCGGTTGCCGATCCGCTCGGCCGACGATCCGACTGCGGACGTCATCGTCCAAGTTCCGAGCCTGCATCGCAGTTCGGTCGGCGCCCGATTTCGAATCGCGCGAGACACGAGTCTGCTGATCGCGCTGCCCAGAAGCTATCGGGACGAACAGGACGCAGATAAATCGTTGGCGACCTTCTATCTCCTGACGCCGCGGCTCTTGCCCGGGACGGTAGACCTGGCCGCCTTCGTACCCGCGGCGGACCGTCGGCCGCAGTCCCAAGCGGCGCAGCCGTAGACTTTCCACTCAGTCGTGTGACGGCTCGCTGGGTGCCGATTTCAAGCCGACGGTGTTCACCGCAATGACCCGGTAGACGTGCTGCATGCCGGGTTGGGCGCTGGTGTCGGTGAAAGCCAGCGGCACCAGCGGCATGGCAGGCGTGTCGCTATACTGCAAACCTTGAAAGACAGGTCGCCCGAATGGATTCTTTTTATCGCTCTCGGGCACGCGGGCGAGCTCTTGCCCGTCGCGCTCGATGATGAAGCTGGCCAGTCCGCTTTCCAGATCGGCGTCGGCTTGCCAGGTGAGCTGCCCGTCTGTGACGCGCACTTCGCGCGGGGCAGGGGGCGGCGTTGCATCCGCCAGTTGCGTATCTCGGACATACTGCATCCAGGCCTGGGCCACCGCTGCGTTGGGCAGCCAGGCCGCAGCCAGCGGCGCACCGTCGTAGTCGGCTGATGGCGCGGCGACTGCTGCGGTCGGTTCGGCCAGCCACGCTTGGTCGGTGGGCATCGGTTTCAGCGGCGCATCGCCGCCGGCGGACAAGCGCGCACTCAGGCACGCGTCCAACCACGGGATCGCGAAATAGCGCTGGTTGCCGCATTCGTGGCTGGTCAGCGGGTCGATCGCCACGCCGACCAAACCGCCTCGGCTGCGCAGAGCATTAAAGAAGGCTTCGTTGGCTGGCCACACGCTCGCAAAGCGGCTCTCTTTGTCGGTCACGCCCTCTTTCGTTCCCAGATTGCACATGATCGGGACGTCCAAGGCCGCCTCGGGCACGTCGTGAGCCTTGATCGTCGGGCGTTTCGGGTCGGGTGTGAGCAGCGGCACGCCCGAGCGCAGCCAGGCGGCCGCAACGCGCTCGGGATGCAGCAACACCATGCCGCCGGTCCAGTGCCCACCGCCGCTATGTCCCCACAGGGCCCACGGCACCTCGGCCAGCTCGGGATGCCCAGACTTGTCGCCCAGGTCGACCAGACACCGCTGGAAGGCAGCTGCCGAGCCGTTGCGCGGATCGCACCACAGCTGACAGTCGGCTTTCTCGGGTTGTTCGTACGCCGGGGAGAGCAGGGCGCAGCGATGCTTCTTGGCGAGCGCTTGCCAATGCAGATCATAGGCTCCGGTCAGCCCTGATTTGCACGAGCCTTCGCCGCAACCATGTTGATGGACGATCACGCCGCGCAGCCGCTCGACCTGCGGCGGAACCCACAGCGTGTAATTGACCGCATAGGTCAGCTGGCCTGGCTCGGTCGAGGCTTCGTAGCGTACGCGGTAGTACGGCGGATCGGCGGCAGGGAAGACATCGTAGGGAGCCTGCTGGGCGTGTAACTGCAGGCCGGCGATGCAGCACGAAAGAGCGACGAACCAAGCGAGCTGGCGATTCATGGCGGGGGATGGTCCTGGACGGATGGCGGGCAGTGCGAAGATTGACCATCAGTTTGGCTCCAGGTACTATCTCCGGCAACCCGTGCATCTTCGCACCTTGATCTGATCCCCAGGGAAAAACACTCCAATGTCAAACCAAATTCATCGATGGGCATCGCGCCTGTTGGCAGCGCTGCTGGGCGCTGGATTGTCGGGCAGCCTGGCGCAGGCCGACACGCCGCCCAATACGCTGACGCGCCCCGAGTCGCTCAGCGGCTGGAAACTGCTGTTCGACGGCAAGTCGACCGACGGCTGGCGCAACTACAAGCAGGACAAGATCTCCGACGGCTGGAAGGTGGTCGATGGAACTTTGGTCCGCGAAGGAGCCAAGGCCGGCGACATTGTCACGGAGAAGAAGTACAAGTACTTCGAACTGTCGCTGAACTACAAGATTTCCGAAGGTGGCAACAGCGGTTTGATGTTCCGCGTCACCGAAGACAACCCGGTCCCCTGGCACAGCGGTCCTGAAATCCAAATCCAAGATAACGTGGCTGGCCACGACCCTCAGAAAGCAGGTTGGCTGTATCAGCTTTACAAGCCGGTCGCTCCCAACTGGGTCAAGGAGAGTGGCACGCTCGATGCCACTCGTCCGGCAGGCCAGTGGAACCAGATCTTCCTGCGGATCGCCCCGAACCAGTGCGAAGTTTCGATGAACGGCCAGCTGTATTACCGCTTTAAGATCGGTGACAAGAACTGGAAAGAAGCTGTCGCCAAGAGCAAGTTCGCCAAGTTCCCCGGTTTCGGCGAGGCCGAGGAAGGGTTCATCTGCCTGCAAGATCACGGCAACCTGGTCGCCTTCCGCGAAATCAAGATTCGCGAACTGAACGACGATGGCTCGGTGCCGCAACCGATCGACGGCAAGCTGGACGTGCGCAGCGCTCCGGCTTTTCCGCAGTTGCAGTGGGAAGGCTGGGAACCGATCGACGAGAACGGCAAGGCGAACAAGCCCATGCGGATTCTCGAACTGACGCATGCCAAAGGGGACAACAGCCGTCTGTTCGCCATCGACCAGCGCGGCCTGGTCTATACGTTTCCCAATCGCTCCGACGCAAAAGAAGCGACCTTGATCCTCGATCTGCAAGACAAGGTCAGCCGTTGGTTCGACCCCGGTGCGAACGAACAGGGACTGCTCGGATTGGCGCTGCATCCGAAGTTCAAAGACAACGGCGAGTTCTTCGTCAATTACACGCGCCGCGCTGACCATCACACGATCGTGTCGCGATTCCGGATGTCGAAGTCCCAGTCCGACAAGGCCCAGTCCAACAAGGCCGATCCAGACTCGGAAGAGATCGTGCTGGACATTCCACAACCCTTTCAAAACCACAATGGCGGTTCGATCGAATTCGGACCGGACGGTTACTTGTACGTAGCCATGGGCGATGGTGGATCGAGGAACGATCCGAACGCGTCGGGCCAAGATCGTTCGGATCTTCTAGCCGGCATCCTTCGCATCGACGTCGACAAAAAGTCCGACGGTCGCAACTACGCCATTCCCTCGGACAATCCCTTTGTCAGCGTCGAAGGCTGCCGCGGCGAAGTCTTTGCCTACGGATTGCGGAACCCCTGGCGCATCGCGTTTGACAGCAAGTCCGGACGGCTCTGGTGCGGCGACGTCGGCCAGGAACTATGGGAAGAGGTCAACGTCATCGAGAAGGGGGGCAACTACGGCTGGAGCAACCGCGAAGGAAGCTATGCTTTCGGCAACCGCCCCGCGGCATCGGGCGTTGGACCGACGATCGATCCGGTTTGGGAGTACGATCACGGCGTCGGCAAATCGATCACCGGCGGACGAGTCATGAATTCCGATCGGGTAGCGCAGCTAGCCGGCAAGTACCTGTACGCCGACTACGTCAGCGGCAGCCTATGGGCGCTGTCCTATGACGCCAGCTCCGGCAAAGCGGTCAAGAACGAACAGGTCATCGAGAAAGGCATTCCCGTCCTGGCCTTCGGCGAAGATGGCGACGGCGAGGTCTACTACATGATCGAAAGCGGCCGAGGCCAGTGCATCTACCGCTTCGAATAGCCCGGCCCGATTTTGTTCGCGCGTTTCACTAGGACAGCCGTCTCGGCTGTCTTCTTCTGAAATACCAAGTTGTGCGCTTGCACGCGGGTACTAGACAGCCGGGACGGCTGTCCTACTTAAGTAGGATAGCCGTCTCGGCTGTCGTCTTCTGAAGCGCCAAGTTCGTCAGGCTTAGCAGTTTCCGGAGGTGGGCGCGCGGCGTTCGGTGTGGTCAGAGTGCGTTGCGCGGGTGCACGGGTGCTAGACAGCCGAGACGGCTGTCCTACTTGGTTGTTGACAGCCGAGACGGCTGTCCTACTGGGTGCTAGACAGCCGGGACGGCTGTCCTACTTAAGAGGCTGGGGGGATAGCCGTCTCGGCTGTCCTACTGGGCGTACCAGGCGACCAGGCGTTCGAGCTCTCCGCCGTTGCTGAGGGTGGAGAGGCGCAGGCGATGGAGGCGGCCGCTGAGCGGGGCGTGGCCTTGGCTGCGGTCGAGCGCCACGACGATCGCGAGCATGTCTTGTTCGTTCGGCTCGCGTCCATGCGCAAGCCACCGGAGCAACCATAATCCGACCGGATACAACAGCGCCAGGGCTCGCACGCACTCGACGACCGACCAACCCTGGCGGTCGGCGATGGCATACAGGTGCGAAGCCGAGGACGTTTCCATCAAGCGGGCCAGCGGTTGGTAGATGGCCGGCGGCAGCGCTCCCAAAGGCTGTTCGAGCTCTTCGAAACTGGCAACCGGGAAAATCTTGTCCACCGGCGGCGTCGGACCGGTTCCGCGAACAACTTTCCAGGCCGTCTGCATCAATCGCAATCGTGCAGACCACTTCGGCAAGTGACGGCACTGTGGATGGATTCGCGCGCAATCGATCGCCGTCAGGCGAAACAAGATCTTTGCATACGCTTTGGGCGCTCGTCGTTCTGAAAAGAACGGTTTGGACTCGTCGGGAGCCAACTCCGCCAAGGTGCCAGCCAGCTCGACGATCTGCGCGTCGCTCAAGCGCCGCGTCTTGGCTCGTTCGAGCAGGCTGACGAATTGCAGGGCATGGACCAGCCGCCGGACCGGTGGATAGCGCTGGTCCTGAAGCAAGCCGCCGACCGAGTCGAGCACTGCGCCAATCGTCTTCCAATTGCGCGACTCGCCCGGCTTTAGCAGCGGCGGCGAAATGGCTTCGGCTCGCAAATCGCCGTTGCGGACCAGTTTTTTGACCGCCGGCAAGTACTCCGCAATCGCCCGGCCGACGTCGCCCGCCGCAGTGGGGCAGGCGCGACGCGCCGTCAAGATCGCTTGCGTGTCGTGCGGCACAAGCTGAAGAGGGAACGTCTGGCAAACCGTAGGCTTGGCGTCCATGCCGAACTTGGCATGGATGCGGCACAGCCCACTGTCCATCAGAAACACGCAGCTCCCGTCAGGCCGATGGGCTAAACGGTACGGCCGCGACGCGTTGCCGTAGGGAACCATGATGCGAACGTTGCCCAGGTCGGGATCGTCCTCCCACTTTTGACTCCGCAGGCGCTCGACCTCTGCGGCGCTTAGCGGAACCAAACTGCCGCGGCAGCAATACCCGCATTGATGGCAAGCCCACTTCTCTGCGTT
>JBQCJB010000008.1:0-3123 GCA_051953155.1 Aureliella sp.
TGCGCGGCGTGGTGGACAGCGATGCGGAACTGAGCCGCGTGATCGAATTGGCGCGGCAGGTTAACCCGACCGGCACCATCAACACGCAACTTGAGATCCGTCAGGCGTTGTCCAGGAACAGGTAGCGGAAAGAGGATGACACCGGCCGGTATCAGTTCACGCACGAATTGGTCGACATCGAGACGCTCAATCGCCGGGCTTTTTCGGGCGAGCTGGAGCTGACGGCGCTCAGCCTGCATGCCTATGCCTACCTGGCCGATCGCTACATGCTGTGCTCGTGCGGAGCCAGCGTTGGTGACGGGTATGGCCCGATGGTCGTGGGGCGGCAGCCGCGGTCGCGCCCGTCGCTGCAGCAGGCGACGATCGCGGTCCCGGGCACGCTGACGACCGCTTTCTTGACGCTGCAGTTGTGGCTCGGTGGTCCTTGCCAGCGGCATGTCGTCGTTCCGTTCGATCAGATGCTGGAAATCGTCGCGGCCGGCGAGTATCAGGGGCAGACGATCGACGCGGGGTTGGTGATCCATGAGGGGCAGCTGACTTACGCCGACCAGAACCTGCACTTGATCGAGGACATGGGGCGGTGGTGGCAGCAGGAGACCGGTTTGCCGCTGCCGCTGGGAGCCAACGGGGTTCGCAAGGATCTCGGCCAGCCGGCGATCACCGACATCAACCGCTTGCTGTATGAGAGCATCCGTTACGGGCTCGAGCATCGGCAGGCAGCGCTCGATTTTGCGCTCGGTTACGGCCGCGGGTTGGAGCGAGCCAAGGCGGACGAGTTTGTCGGGATGTACGTCAACGATTGGACGCTGGACTTCGGCGATCGCGGCCGGGCCGCCGTCGCCGAACTGCTCGCCCGCGGTCACCGCGCGGGTTTGCTGCCGCAGCTGGTCACGCCGGAGTTCGTTCCCTCGGTCCACCGCGGATAAGAGCTTTGGTATTGCGGTTCAAAAATCCCGCAAAATGGGGCGCGGTGGCCGCAGGTGGCGTTGCCCCTGATGGCGAGCTTTGGTAGATTTCGGAGTTCCCAGCGAAATGCCGAAATTGATAGTGGGCCGGTGCGTACCGACTCGCGGCCTTCGCGCTCAACCCTCTGACTTCTGACTGCCTCCCCAATCTAATCCGCTGCTGTCAGCGCGCCGTTTTAAGTAATGGCAAGTGGGATTCCGGTCGTGTGGACAACTTATGGTCAATCGTAACCTCATTCGCTCCCTCGAAGACGACTCTATTTTCGAGCAGATTTCGACGCTGCTGCCCGAAGAAAAAATTGATGACTGGCTCAATCCCGGCATAGTCGAGGCTGAGCAGGAATTCGGAATCAACCAGATCGTCGCTGGCAAGATTGTCGAAGTCACCGACGATTTCGTCGTCGTCGACGTTGGTTTCAAGAGCGAAGGTGCGATCGACCGCAACGAATGGTCGGAAACCGAAGAACCGCCGGTCGTCGGTGGCACGGTCAAGGTGCTCGTCGAAGAGATGGAAGACGAGCTCGGTCCGGCCGACGACATCCATGGCATGATCAGCCTCAGCAAGCGCAAGGCCGAAAAGATCATCCAGTGGGAAGAGACGATCCGCTCGATCGAAGAAGGTCAGGTCGTCACCGGCACGGTCACCCGCAAGATCAAGGGTGGTCTGTTGGTCGACATCGGCGTCCCGGTCTTCTTGCCGGCCAGCCAGGTCGACATTCGCCGCCCGAACGACATCGCCGACTTCATCGGCCGCGTCGTCCAGTGCGAAGTGCTCAAGATCGACGAATCGCGCCGCAATATCGTCGTCAGCCGCCGCTCGCTGATCGAGAAGCAGCGTGAAGAGGACCGCGAGCACCTGCTGTCGGAACTCGAAGTGGGCCAGCTCCGCAAGGGTATCGTCAAGAACATCGCCGACTTCGGCGCGTTCGTCGACCTGGGGGGCATCGACGGCTTGCTACACATCACCGATATGAGCTGGGAACGCATCGGCCATCCGTCGGAAATGGTGGCCATCGACCAGGAAATCGAAGTCAAGGTTCTGCAAATCGACCGCGAGAAGCAAAAGATTGCTCTGGGTCTGAAGCAGAAGCAGCGCAATCCTTGGGAAAACATCGCCGAGAAGTATCCGGTCGGCTCGGTCGTCAAGGGCGAAGTCGTCAACGTGATGAGCTACGGCGCGTTCGTCAAGCTCGAACCGGGCATCGAAGGCCTGGTCCACATCAGCGAGATGTCCTGGACTCGCCGCATCAATCACCCCAACGAAATGGTCCAGATCGGCGACGAAATCGACGTCAAGATCCTGGGTGTCGACGCAGCCGGCCAGCAACTCTCGCTGGGTATCAAGCAGACGATGACCAATCCTTGGGATACGGTCACCGACAAGTACTCCGAAGGTTCGATCGTTACCGGCAAGGTCCGCAATCTGACCAACTACGGCGCGTTCGTCGAACTCGAACAGGGCATCGACGGCCTGCTGCACGTCAGCGACATGTCCTGGACGCGCAAAGTCAGCCATCCGAGCGAAATGGTCGAGAAGGGACAGGAGATCAAGTGCCGCGTCCTCTCGGTCGATCAAGCTCGCCGCCGCATCGCCTTGGGTCTGAAGCAGCTCGACGAGGATCCGTGGGTCAGCACCATTCCCGACAAGTACCAGCCCAACCAGCTGGTTCGCGGCAAGGTCACCAAGATCACCAACTTCGGCGTCTTCGTCGGCTTGGAAGACGGTCTGGAAGGCTTGCTGCACATCTCGGAGCTGGCTGACCACAAAGTCGAAAATCCGGAAGACGTGGTCAAGGTCGGCGACGAAATCGAAGTCAAGGTGCTGCGAGTCGACACCGACGAACGCAAGATCGGCCTCTCGCGCAAGCGAGTCGAGTGGAGCGAAGAGCAGGAAGACGCCGCCCAGCGCGAGCAGCAGAAGGAAGCTCGCTCCGAGCAGCAGAAGCCGGCTCAAGAGCTCAAGGGTGGACTGGGCGCCGAAGGCCCACTGAGCGCCACTCCCCCGAGCGACTCGAACTAGTCGAGCGACTCGAACTAGTCTGCAACGCAAACCCGGTCTCCCCCTCGCCCCGCTTCGGGAAAGGCAGGCTCGGTAGTCAGCAGTCAGGCTCGATAAAGCGAGAAAGAAACCCGGTCTCCCCCTCGCTCCGCTTCGGGG
>JBQCJB010000009.1:0-5859 GCA_051953155.1 Aureliella sp.
CCAAAGTAATTTTCATGGCTTCGGCAGCCAGCGCGTGCCTGGCCAGCTCGGGTTCGCGCTGCAGAATCGCGGGGCTCTGTTTGCGCTCGATGCGGCGCATCCGAACTGTATCGCGCCGGGCAAGCGCCCGTTCCACACGATCATCCCGGCCATGGTCACGCGCGACGACCGGCCCGTGTTCGTCTTCGGCGTCATGGGCGGCGACATGCAGCCCCAAGGCCATGTGCAAGTGCTGATGAACTGGATCGACTTCGGCATGAATATCCAAATGGCAGGTGACGCGGCCCGAGTGCGACACGAAGGAAGCGCGACTCCGACTGGCCTGGCCGAAGATCCGCCCGGTGGCGAAGTCTTCGTCGAATCGGGCATCCCCGAGTCGACCGTAAAAGCTCTCGAGTCGATGGGACATACGGTCAAGACAGGTGGTAGCATGGGAGGTTACCAAGGCATCTTGATCGATTGGGAAAAAGGCGTGCTGCACGGCGCTACCGAAGCTCGCAAAGATGGAGCGGCGCTGGGCTATTGAGTGTGTGGAGAGAAGTGAAAAATGGTTATGCGAATGCTTGGAATAATGCTGGCCGGCTGCCTGATCGCCTGCAGCTTGCAACCAGCCGAAGTCGGCAGAGCGGCTGACGCTGAAAACGCCAAACCGCTTCGTCACGCGCATGCGCACAATGATTATCTCCATGAGCGCCCGCTGCTCGATGCGCTCGACCATGGCTTTTGCAGCGTCGAGGCGGACATCTATCTGGTCGACGGCCAGTTGCTGGTGGCGCACGAAGCCCGCGAGATCCGGCCGGAGCGGACGCTCGAGAAACTGTACCTCGAACCGCTGAAGTCACGGATCGCGGCGAACCAGGGACGCGTGACGCCCGATGGTCCGGCGTTCGGGCTGCTGATCGATATCAAGTCCGACGCGGAATCGACGTACTTAGCCCTGCATCAACTGCTGGCCCACTACGCGCCGATGCTGACTACGGTCGACGGTGGCCAGGTCCGACCGGGAGCTGTCAACATCGTCATCAGCGGCGAGCGTCCGCAGAAGTTGATTGCTTCGCAAGCGACGCGATACTGCGGCATCGACGGTCGGAGTACCGATCTGGACAGCGATGCGCCCACGCATCTGCTGCCGATGATCAGCGACAATTGGACCAAGCTGTTTCGCTGGCGCGGCGTCGGAGAGATGCCCGAACCGGAAGCCCAGCGGCTGCGCAAAATGGTCGAGCAAGCGCATGCCAAGGGTCGCAGCGTGCGCTTCTGGGCGACGCCCGACAACCCGGCCATGTGGCAAGCGCTGCTGAACGCCGATGTCGACCTGATCAACACCGACGACTTGGCTGGACTGGAAAAATTTTTGCGAAGCCAGCCGCAGAGCTCGAAAACCGGCAACTGAAAGCTGTCGCCTCACGCCTCACGCCTCACGCCTCACGCCTCACGCCTCTACCTACCACGGAGATCGCCAAGATCGTGCTAACGACCTGCGTTCCTATCCGCGTCCGAGTCTTTCAGTTCATCCAGCCGGTGTGGCTGGGACTAGGGCTGTTTCTGGGCCTCGCTGCGACTAGCCTGGCGGGAGACGAGGTATACAAACTCGGTCCGGACAGCCAAGTGCAGCCTGACGTGCCTGCGGGCAAAGTGACCGAAATGGTCTGGGAGAGCCAAATCTTCCCCGATACGAAGCGGCGGATCAGCGTCTACATCCCCGCCCAGTATGATGGCTCAAAGCCAGCGGCCGTTCTCGTCTTTCAAGACGGCCACGCATACGTCGATCCCAAGGGGCAATTCCGCGCTACGACGGTCATGGACAACCTCATCCATCGCGGCGAGATGCCCGTTACGGTCGGCATCTTTATTGACCCCGGTCACAAAGGGCCGTTGCCCGAGAAACGGGGCTGGCAACCGACGCCACGCAATCGCAGCTTCGAATACGACACGCTGTCGGACCAGTACGCTCGGTTCTTGCTCGAAGAGATTCTGCCCGAGATCGGCAAGCAAGCCAAGCTGACGACCAATCCGGACGGCCGCGCCATCTGCGGCATTAGTTCCGGCGGCATCTGCGCGTTTACCGTCGCTTGGGAGCGACCTGACGAGTTCCGCAAAGTCATCAGTCATGTCGGCAGTTTCGTCAACATTCGCGGCGGCCACAATTACGAAGCCCTGATTCGCAAGACGCCCGCCAAACCGCTACGAGTGTTCCTGCAGGACGGCAGTGGCGATCTGGACAACGAACATGGCAATTGGCCACTGGCCAATCAGCAAATGGCCGCGGCCTTGAAGTTCAAGAAGGCCGACTACCGTTTTGAATACGGCGAGGGAGCCCACAACGGGACGCATGGCGGGGCGATTCTGCCCGACACGCTGCGTTGGATCTGGCGCGACTGGAAGGAGATCCAGCTATGAAATGGTCGACGCGAAACCTGGTGCGCGCCGCCGCGCTCAGCGGCGCCTTGCTGGCTCCACTTGCTAGCGCTTGGGCTCAAAAGAAAGAGGACCAGCCCGAAGGACCTGCGCTCCAGCCAGCCGCCGCCGCGGCCAGTTTCGAAGTGCCCGACGGTTTGAAGTGGACTCAGCTTCTGAGCGAGCCGACGCTTCGTCAGCCGCTGTTCGCGACCTTCGATCTTCGCGGCCGGTTGTGGGTCGTGCAGTATTTGCAGTATCCCGAACCTGCGGGCATCAAGGCGCTGAGCCGCGATAATTTTTGGCGCATCGTCTACGACCGCTTGCCCAAGCCGCCCGGGCAGGACGTGGCCGGGGCCGATCGCATCACCGTGTTCGAAGACCGCGAGCGCACTGGAAAATATTCGGAACTCGGCGACTTTGTGAATGGCCTGAACATTGCGACCAGCGTTTTGCCCACCGCCGATGGAGCCTGGGTTCTCAACCCGCCACATTTGTTGTTCTATAAAGACGCGGATGGCGATTTGAAAGCGGACGGTCCGCCGGAAGTGCATCTCGAAGGCTTCGGGCTCGAGGACACGCATTCGGTTGTCAATAGTTTGTGTCTAGGCCCCGATGGTTGGTTGTATGCCGCGCAGGGCAGCACGGTCACGGCGGCCGTGCGGCCGTACGGTTCCAGCCAGCCACCGCAGAAGAGTCTGGGACAGTTGATCTGGCGTTATCATCCCCAGCGGCGGATCTACGAGATTTTCGCCGAGGGAGGCGGCAACGCATTTGGTGTCGCCTTCGACGATGCCGGCCGAGTCTATTCCGGTCACAACGGCGGCGACACGCGCGGCTTTCATTACGTCCAAGGGGGCTACTATCGCAAGGGTTTTACCAAGCACGGCAGCCTGTCCAATCCTTATGCGCTCGGTTATTTGATGCCGATGCCGCACGATCCGGTCCAGCGCTTTACGCATACGATGCTGATGACCGACAGCACCGCGCTGGAAGAGCAGATGCCCGGTGGCATGTTGTGCGTCGACCCGCTGCACGGGACGTTGGTGCATACGCAACTGCTGCCCGATGGCAGTACCTTTCGCACCGAGGATGTTCGCATCGCGGTCAAGTCGAGCGACAAATGGTTTCGGCCGGTGGCGATCGCCGACGGCCCCGACGGAGCTGCGTATGTCAGCGACTGGTACGATAGCCAAGTCGCGCACATCTATGCGCACGTCGGCAAACTGGACAAAGACCATGGCCGGCTGTATCGCTTGGCCCCGGCCGACGCGCCCACGGCCTCGGTCGCTTGGGATGGGAACCTGGCGACGGCGACTGACAGCGCAGCGTTGCAGACTCTCGTGTCGAAGCTAACGCATCCGCTGCGCTGGCAGCGGTGGCATGCGCGGCAGTTGCTCGTGCGGCATCCGCTGAATCAGCAGGCGCTCGATCCGCTCAAGTTGATGCTCGGCAGCGGCCAACGCGATGCGCTCGAGGCGCTGTGGGCCATCCATGCTTGCGGTTGGCTGGCCGACTCGCTGGTCACCCATCTGGAAGACGAGCAAAAGCTGGTCCAGCCAGCCTCGCTGCTGACGCACAGCAATCCGCATGTGCGCGCCTGGACAGTGCGTTTGGCGGCTGACGACCATGACGTGTCGGCCACGACGTTCAGCGGTCTGCGGAAATTGGCTCGCAGAGAGACCGACCCGATCGTGCTCAGCCAACTGGCCTGTTCGGCTCGGCGTTTGCCGACGGAAAAGTGCCTGGCTCTGTGCAGCGACTTGTTCGACCGGGAATTGCCCGAGGATGATCCGCATTTGCCGCTGCTGCTGTGGTGGGCCGTCGAGCAGCATGCCGACCAGGCGGACGCAATCGAGCGCCAGTTGGTGGCGCAGGCGAGTCTGTTTCAACAGAATCTCTTCCAACAGCAGATTGCGCCGCAGCTGGTCGAGCGCTCGGGCATGCAAGGTGGCCAACGGTCGATGGAGGTCGTCGCCAAAATCTTTGCCGCCATCGAAGGCCTGCCGATGCCGGCGCGTCAGGCGGCAGCCAAGGCGAGTCTGGCGGGTTTCGAACGCGCCTTTGCCGGTCGTTCGCTGGCCGGCGTGCCGGACAGCGTCCTTGACGCGCTTGCTCGACTCGGGCAACCTTCGCTGGCACTGCAACTGCGGCGCGGGGACCAAGCGGCCCAGGAGCAGGCGGCCAAGCTGCTCGCAGATCCCAAAGCGGACTTCGCCGCCCGCCTGCAAGTTGCCCGCGTGCTGGGCGAAGTGCCTGGCCCAGCGGGACTGGAGCCACTGCTGGCGGTGACCTGCGATCTGAAGGCCAAGCTCGAACTGCGTTTGGCCGCGGCCAGCTCGTTAGCGGCGTACGATAGTCCCAAGATCGCCGACCGGATTCTCGAGCACTGGAAGCAGTGGCCGGCGGATTTGCGGGCTAGCGCCGGGGCGATGCTCGTGGCCAAGCCGAGCGGGGCAGCCCGCTGGCTCGCTGCGCTCGACCGCGGGACAGTCCAGGCCGCCGACCTCCCGCTGGAGGTTGTGCGGATGTTGCGTTTGCACACCGATCCACAGTTAATCGAACGCATCGACCGTTACTACCCGCCGATCGGCAAGGTCGACCTGGCTACCGCGCAGCGCCGGGCAACCGAACTGGCTCAGACGATCACCAGCGGCAACGGCGACCCGTATCGCGGCAAGCAGTTGTACAAGGAGTCGTGCGGTCGTTGTCACTTGCTGTTCGATCAAGGGGGCTTGGTCGGACCGAACTTGACCGGTTACCAGCGCGATCAGTTGAACACGCTGCTGATCAACGTACTGGCTCCGAATTTGGAAGTCCGCGAAGGCTTCCAAGCAATGGCCTTGTTGACCGCGGATGGCAAGCTGATTCATGGTTTCGTCGAGCGTGAGAGCCCGGCCGAAGTTGTGATGCGGTCGATCGATGGTCAGACGCACATCGTCCAGCGCGACGAGATCGAGTCGCTCAAGCCGCAGCCCGCATCGCTGATGCCCGAAGGGCTGCTCGACAATCTCACATCCGAGCAGCTCGCCGATCTATTCGCCTATCTCCGCAGCTCGCAGCCCCTGAGCGATGGAACGTAACAACCTCAACGAAGCAAAACCCCAACCCCTCAAACTAAAACCAGTTTCCCCTCGCTCTGCATAGGTCCGCTTCGGCGAGAGGACGCCAATGTCAAACCGGTCTCCCCCTCGCCCCGCTTCGGGGAGAGGGGGCCGGGGGGTGAGGGGCAAGCGGCACCAAGCTCGCTTCGATGCGCTCAGCAAAGCTGCTCAGTTGAACTGCACAGAGTAGCCAATAAACTGCACAGCGAAGCCACCAATCCGCCATGCTTCTCCGCACGTGGCTCGTTCGCTACATATCATAGAGTTGCGGGTCGACGTTGGGGGCTTCTTGCAAGCGGCGCTGCAGAGCTCGCAAGGGGTTTTCGCTCGGGCTGAAGGGATCTTCGCTGTCCAGCAG
>JBQCJB010000010.1:0-2245 GCA_051953155.1 Aureliella sp.
CTCCCATCTGAGCGAACAGAATGGCGGCTGCTTTACCGATACCGGAACTGGCACCGGTGATCAGCACCACTTTGCCTTCGAGCTGAAAGATCCTCTGCGTGTCCATGATCGGCCCTCGCGCGGTTCGATGCTTTGAACCGCTGATAAAAAATGGGTTGAATGACTGACGAGTAAGACTGGAGATTGCTTGAGTGTACGGGTGCTGTCGGCAGTTGCGATGCCATCCGGCTTAGGTTGCGAGCGCGTCATTCAACAAATGACGTCAGCTGCGGCGAACCCCATACCAGGCACTCGTACGGCCGCAATTGATTCGGGGCTGCTGGCTGGTTCTCGAGCATGGCTCCGTACCGCGGTTGTTCGGAGCGAAAGACGGCGGCGCTGGCCGGCGGCATGCCGCGCTCTGGCAACATCTGCATGCGATCGGTGAGGTTGAAGTAGCACGCGAGCGTTTGCGGTGAGGAGCAATCGGTGCCGCCGCGGATCAGTTCGAGCAGCTTGGCGTGATGTGGGTCGGGCAGCAGTTTGGCCGAGCGCCTTTCAAAGTCTTTTAGCGGCGGCCATTCGCGGCGGGCTTGCAAGAGATCGCGATACAACTGCCGCAGCCCCGACTGGAACGTGTCGCTGCCCCAGGACCAGCTCAGCCGTGACGAGTGGTAAGTCGATTCGGCCTGCGGGTCGGGAATCGAACCCGAGAGCGAATAGTCGCGGGCTCGTCCCTGACGGACATTTTCCACCAGCCCCGCGTCTTCAAACGAGCAGAAGAACAGGAATGGATTGGGTTCGCCATACTCCTCACCCATGAAAATCAACGGCAAGTAGGGAGCCAACAACATGAGGCTGGCCGACAGGCGCTGCACGCTCGGATTGACCAGGTGGCAGAACCTCTCGCCATGGGCGCGGTTGCCTATGTGGTCATGATTTTGAGTGCCGATGACGAAGCGGCTGCCGGAAACGTCGCCGGCCGGCGCCCCCCAGCGACGCCCGCGAAAGCGGCTGTATGTCCCGCTCAACGAAAACGTGTGTTCGAGCACTTGTGGCAACTGCGGGGCTTCGCCGAAGTCGACATACTTGCCGTGTCGCTCGCCGGTCAGAAAGGCAAACAAAGAATGATGAAAGTCTTCGTTCCACTCGGCATCCAGTCCATAACCGCCGCGCTCGACCGGCTGCACCATGCGCACGTCGTTCATCAGGCTCTCGGCGACGATGATGCTGTGCAGGCCGCGCTCGGCGGCGGCCGCGTCGGCGCAGCGTTTGATCTCGGTCAGGATGTGCTGCGGACTGTTGTCGAACATGGCGTGCACGGCGTCTAGCCGCAGGCCGTCCAGATGGAAATCAGCGATCCAGTGCCAGGTGTTCTCGAGCACGAACATCCGCACCGGGTCGCTGTTGCGGCCGTCGAAGTTGAAGGCCGGTCCCCAAGGGGTCGTGTAGCGCGTCGAATAATAATCGCCGAACTCGCCGACGTAATTACCTTCCGGTCCGAAGTGGTTGAGCACGATATCCAGAATCACCGCCATGCCGATGCGATGAGCCGCGTCGACCAGACGCTGCAATCCGGCTGGACCGCCGTAAGAGTTTTGGGGCGCGAACAGATGCGCGCCGTCGTAGCCCCAGTTCCGCGAGCCCGGAAACTGTCCAATCGGCATCAGCTCCAAAGCCGTCACACCCAGCTCGCGGAGCGATTCCAGCCGCGGAATGACCGCTTCGAACGTGCCCTCGTTGGTGAACGTGCCGACGTGCAGTTCATAAAACGCCAGTTCCTTGCGTGGAATGCCGCGCCACGTCTGGTCCGTCCAGGCAAAGTCGTCTGGAAAGAAGACGGCCGAAGGGCGATGCACCCCGTCGGGTTGCCACATCGAACAGGGGTCCGGTCGCAAGGCGCCACTGTTGCCAAGGCGGTAGCCATAGCGCTGGCCGTAAGCGATATCCGGCACTTCGACAGAAAAGTAGCCCCACAGGTCGCGTTCCATCGGGTGCGACGTTTCGCGCGGACCGTCCAACAGCACCAGCTCGACGCGATCGGAGCGCGGCGCCCAGACTCGCCACCGGACACCCTTGGCGGTGCGCGTCGGCCGGCACTCTCGGTCTGCCGGTACAAAGTCTTCCTTGGCTAGCGCATCCTTTTCCAACGGCCCGGCTCCTGGCGAGGTGAACGTACGACGAAGTCGCTCTCTAAAAACTGTATGGTGCAACCGCGTTGAGCAAATCACGCGCCGAGCCGCAAGAGACGCCTGAATCGGCGCTG
>JBQCJB010000011.1:0-3382 GCA_051953155.1 Aureliella sp.
CAGGCCTTGGATGCGAATGAAACCTTCGGCGTCGGTTTGGTTATAGACGCCGCCAGCTTCCATCGTGGCGATGCCTTCGTCGTACAGGCTGTTGGGACTGGTGCGGCTGACGACGATGACGTTGCCTTTGTAGAGCCGCAAGGTCACTTCGCCGGTGACGACCTGGTGCGAGTTGCGGATGAAGGCCATCAACGCGTCGAACTTGGCAGAGTACCAAAAGCCATAATAGACCAGCTCGGCGACTTGCGGGCTGAGCATGTTGCGGAGGTGGACCAGGTCGCGGTCGAGCGTCAGTTGTTCGATCTGCGCGGCGGCTTCGTACAGCAGCGTCATGCCGGGGGCTTCGTATACGCCGCGGCTCTTCATGCCGACGAAACGATTCTCGACCATGTCGATGCGGCCGACGCCATTGCGGCCACCGATCTGGTTGAGCGTCTCGACGATCTCGAGGGCCGACAGGTTCTTGCCGTTGACCGAGACCGGCACGCCTTTTTCGAAACCGATGCGGACTTCTTCGGGCTTGTCGGGAGCTTCCTGCGGGCTGACCGTCATGGCGAACTCGACCAGGTCGACGCCGCATACGTCCAACTTCTCCAGCTCTCCGGCTTCGTAGCTGATGTGCAGTACGTTTTCATCGGAGCTGTAGGGTTTCTTGGCGGTGGCTTTGATCGGGATGCCCTTCGACTCGCAGAACGCGATCATCTCGGTGCGGCCGCCGAAGGCGTTGCGCCATTCTTCGGTGCGCCAGGGGGCGTAGACCTGGATGTCGGGCCGCAGGGCTTCGGCCGCCAATTGGAAACGGCACTGGTCGTTCCCCTTGCCGGTGGCCCCGTGCACATACATGTTGGCGCCGACCTCTGCCGCGACGTCCAGGCAAACCTTGGAGATCAGTGGCCGAGCGATGCTGGTGCCCATCAAGTAGGGCCCCTCGTATTTGGCTTGCCACATCAGGACCGGAAAAGCGAAGTCGCGGCAGAGTTCTTCGCGAGCGTCGATCATGCGCACCGATTTCGCGCCCAGCTTGACTGCCTTGTCCTTCATCACTTGCCGGTCTTCGCCTGGCTGTCCGAGGTCGACGTACACGGCGTGGACTTCCAGTCCACGGTCGATCAACCAGCCGAGCATCGTGGAAGTATCCAAGCCGCCAGAATAAGCCAGCACGCAGACGGTCATGTTGTCGTCATACCCCGCAGAAAATCGAACCGGTTCAAAGCACGCACAAGCGCGAAGGCACACGCTCGCCACCCGAGCGGCCTCGCTGGTGCATGATTGTCATTGGAGCCAGGCGAATTGACAACCCGCCCTGCCCCAAGCACTTTGAGCTACAATTGGAAACCCAAAACGGCCGGGCGAGCGCCCAATTTCTTCTGCAGACAAGCGGATACGGAAGGTTTGGCCGCGTTCCGGCCGCCGCGCAAGTACCGCCAGGGGCTCCTCGAGTGACCGACCCATCGCTGTGGAAGCAGATGTCTGATCAATGGCTGCCCGAGGTGGCGGCGGGACGCATGTCGCCGAGCGAATTGGCCGAACGCATCCTGCAGACGCAGGCTCAGGCGGGGCTGCCCTACCAGGCCGACACCGATCGCGCCCGCCGTTGCGGCTTTGGCGAAGTCATCTTCGGGAGCGGCAAGCCGCCGGAACTGATCGCCGAGATCGCCCAGCGATTGATCGCCGCGGGCCAGCGCGAAGTGCTGGTAACCCGCGTTGAGCGGCAGGTGGCACGCGCGGCTGCCGAGCAGTTTGCCTTCGCACGCTATGACCTGCTGGGCCGCACGCTTCGCTTGGCGATGCAGCCGGCCGCCGAGCCAACGATGCCGGCCAGCGGCGCGCAGTCGCCACCGGAGGCTCACCAGGCGGCCTGCGCGGCCGCGCAGGCCGCAGCTGGACAGCCTCGCGTGGCTGTCGTCTGCGCCGGCAGTACCGATTTGCCCGTCGCCCGCGAAGCCCTCGAGACGCTCGACTGGATGGGCGTGGCGGCGATCGGCATCCACGATGTCGGCGTCGCCGGCCCCTATCGCCTGCTGCCGTACCTGGACCAGCTTCGCCAGTCCGCCGCGGTCGTCGTGGTGGCTGGCATGGAAGGGGCGCTGGCCAGCGTCGTTGGCGGGCTGGTTGCTTCGCCGGTGATCGCGGTGCCCACCAGCGTCGGTTACGGCGCCAACCTGCAAGGCATCACGACGATGTTGAGCATGCTCAGCAGCTGCGCCGCGGGAGTCACCGTCGTCAACGTCGACGCCGGTTTCAAAGGAGGCTACGTAGCCGGCTTGATCGCTCGCCAGTGCGCTCGCTGGCAGAGCCTGGCCGCCGCGCAGCCGCCGAGCGTCGCTCTTTCGGCCGTGAGCTAATTTTTGACGTCTGCCATTCAGACTTTCCAAGAGGGAAACGAATCTGCCATGTCCGAAACGCTGGGCTTGCCGACGCCGCCAGTGCCGACGTTATCGCCACGGCCAAGCGATGCGCATAAGGGAAACTTCGGTCATGCCCTGGTCATCGGCGGCAGCCGGCCGATGGCTGGTTCGATCTCGCTGTCTGCCAGCTCTGCCTTGCATGCCGGCGCAGGTCTGGTGACTCAAGCCGTCGCGGATTGCATCGTCGGCACCGTCGCGGTTCTCAATCCCTGCGCGATGACGTTGCCGCTGGCCAGCGATGCCCAGGGGCGGATCGCTGAAGGGGCCTTCGAGATGTTGGCCGAGCATTTTTCGCGGGCCACGGCGGTCGGCTGCGGGCCCGGCCTCGGGCGCTCGCCGGCACTCCAAAAATTCATGCGGCGGTTGGTCACAGAAGTCCCGCTGCCGTGTGTCGTCGACGCCGATGGTTTGAACAATATGGCCGACAGCGGAGCGTGGCCCACCGCGCGGGCTCAGCCGCGGATACTGACGCCTCATCCCGGCGAGTGGTCGCGGCTGTGCGGCATCCCAGCCAGCGACACCTCAGGGCAGCGAGCTGCAGCAGTGCAATTCGCCAAAGAACACGGCGCGATCGTCGTTCTCAAAGGGCATCACACCTTGGTGACCGATGGCGATTCCGCCTGGCTCAACACCACGGGCACGCCGGCGATGGCCAGCGGCGGCAGCGGAGATGTGCTGACCGGCGCAATCGTGGCCCTGATCTGTCAAGGACTTTCGCCGCGCGATGCGGCTCAGCTGGCCGTCTACGCCCACGGACTGGCAGGCGAACTGGCCCAGCAAGCCAGAGGTGCTCGAGTCGTCCTGGCCAGCCAATTGATCGAGAAGCTAGACGCCGCGCTAGCGACGCGGGTCGTAAGCGGTAAGCGGTAAGCGGTAAGCGGTAAGCTGTAAGCTGTAAGCTGTAAGCTGTAAGCTGTAAGCTGTAAGCTGTAAGCGGTGAGGGATAAGGCATAAGCTGTGGGCATTGAGCTGTG
>JBQCJB010000012.1:0-8156 GCA_051953155.1 Aureliella sp.
CGTTACGCGGCTGGCGATGGTGGGCGCGGATCGCCGTCTATCTGCTGGTCTGCGCTTT
The DNA here is from genome assembly GCA_051953155.1 of Aureliella sp. GTDB lineage: Bacteria > Planctomycetota > Planctomycetia > Pirellulales > Pirellulaceae > Aureliella. Next base: position 59 of record JBQCJB010000012.1, read on the forward strand.
CCTCACGCACACGTTTTTAGCTTACTTCGTCGGTACGGATCGGCTCGGGCAGTGGGTGACCCAGTCGCCGCTGAACCATCCGGGGCCGTTCCTGGTGATGGCCGCTTCGACGCTCTTGCTGGCCTTCGACTTTCTCTATTTTCGCGAACAGACGTGCTTGATCGCTTGTCCCTATGGGCGTTTTCAATCGGTGATGCTCGACCGCCGCAGTCTGATTGTCAGCTACGACGCCCGCCGCGGCGAACCGCGCGGTCACGGCAAGCCGACCATCGAGCAAGGCGAGCCTTCCAAGGGCGACTGCGTCGATTGCCACATGTGCGTCCAAGTTTGTCCGACGGGCATCGACATTCGCAACGGTTTGCAGATGGAGTGCATCCACTGTGCCCAGTGCATCGATGCCTGTGGGAGCGTGATGACCAAACTGCATATGCCGACCGGCCTGATCCGTTACAGCAATCAGGACGCGATGGAAGGCAAGCCGAGCTCGGTCCTGCGCCCGCGCTTGATCATCTATCCGCTGGTCCTGATGCTGGCCCTGACGGCCTTTGTGGTCATCTTCTGGACGAAAAAAGATTTCGATGCCAAGCTGCTGCGGAACCTTGGCAATACGTTCTCGGTCAGCCCCAGCGGCCTGATCGACAATTCGCTGAAGCTGAGCCTGACCAACCGCACCGACGAAGCCCGGCAGTACGCGATCGAAGTGCTCGAGCCAGCAAACGCCCAAGTGCGACCGATCGAATCGCCACGCATCGAACTGGCCGGCGGGCAGCACGACTTCGTACCGGTGCTGGTATCAGCCCCATTTGAAGAATTCGCCGACGGGCGGTGTCATGTGCGGCTGCGCATCTCCGACAGCGTCGGCGGCGAGCGCCAGCTCGACTACATGTTGCTCGGCCCTTACCAAAAGCCGGAGCAGGTTGAAAACAGCTCGGAAAAAGAATAGAAAAAAGGAAGGCGGTTTGGCGATGACCACCACAGCCCGGTTGGACGCGAGCGGCCGACCTGCGAGCCTCGATAGCGATACACGGCGTGCCGCCCGGGCCGAGCGGCACGCCTGTCTAAAATGGTGCAGCTTCCTTGGGTTGCTGCTCGGAGGCAGCATCGGCATGTGGATCTATGCGGCCGTGGTCGCCGTATCGGATCCGTCGATGGCGATCGTTCCCGATTATCACCAGCGGGCACTACGTTGGGACGAGCATCTGGCCATCGAGCGGGCCACGCAGGCGCTGGGCTGGACGGTGGCCGTCGTACCCGCGCCGGCCGATGATGCGACGGGCCTTAGAGAACTGACGCTGTTTGTGCGCGATCGCCAGGCCCGCCCGGTCACAGGGGCCCGGGGCAGCGTGCGACTGTACCACCACGCTCGGGCTGGCGCGGCGGTGACACTGCCGCTGGCCGAGCAGGAGTCGGGGGCCTACGCTTGCCGGGCAACGATGGCCCGCGCCGGGACATGGCAGGTCGAATTGATCTTGGACCGCGGCCGGGAGCACATGGAATCGGCGATGGAGATAGAACTGACCGACGAACTCACCGCGGCGGTCCGCACTGCTCGGCTGGATCACTAACCGGAGCCGCCCTCGATGTTACCGCTCGTCGGTGCAGTTTTTGTAGCCAGTCTCTTCGGATCGCTGCATTGTGTCGGGATGTGCGGCCCGCTGGCCCTGCTGGCCAGTAGCGCCGGCGCCGCATCCAACCAGCGACAGCGGGCCAACCTGGCGGCGATCGTTGCCTACCATGGCAGTCGCGTTGTCGCCTACGCGGCGGCCGGCTGCATCGCCGGACTTGTGGGGGCGGGAGTCGAGCATACGGGAACGCTCGTGGGACTCCAACGTGCGGCCGCCCAGTTGGCCGGCGGCAGCATGCTGGTGATCGGACTGTTGGGCCTCGTACGCTTGATCGGCGGAACGGGCCACACCGTCATGTTGCCGCAATGGTTGCAGCGGCGGTTGGCCAGCGGACATGCCTGGGCGCGGCGTCAGCCGGCCGTCCCGCGGGCGGCCACGATCGGTTTGCTAACGGCGATTCTGCCCTGCGGCTGGCTGGCCGCATTCTTGATTGTGGCCGCCGGTACGGCTCGGCCGTCCAGTGGCGCGCTCGTCATGGCTGTCTTCGCCCTGGGCGCGGTGCCGGCGCTGGCGGCGATGGCACTGAGTGTGTCCTTGGTCCTCGGCCGTTTTCGCCGCGCGGTTCCATGGTGCTCGGCCCTGCTGGTCTCGGCCGTCGGCGCGATGACGCTGCTGCACCGCTCGCACATCGATTTGCGATCGATGGCCGATTCGGCAGGCGTCCAAACGCATGCTCAGTCGCCTACATCCTCCTCCTCGCCGACCTTCCCGGTTTCCACGCGGGCCGACGCGTCGCTCTCTGGATTGACCGCGCAAATCGAGTCGCTCGATCAATCCCGCTTGCCGTGCTGCTGTGACCAGGCGACTTGCACGGCGGAGACATCGTCCAATCAAGCCGTCGATCATGCGAACCGCTGAATGCCTCCACTGCGGGTTACCCGTGCCCGCAGCTACCGCTTCGATGCCTCCCGGCGAGAAGCCGCCGCAGTTCTGTTGCAGTGGCTGCGCGGCCGCGTATCGCTTGATCGCCGGCGAAGGGCTCGATGAATACTACGCCCTGCGCAGTCGCTTTGCCGACGGCCAGCGGCAACCGGTCGACGCCGAACTGGCGGAACTGACCTTCGTCGACTTCGATGCGCCCCGGTTCTGGCACAGCCATGTCGAGTCCGGGGAGAGCGGTGAAGCCCGCGCGGTGCTGCGACTTCAGGGGATCCACTGCGCGGCCTGCGTTTGGTTGCTCGAGCGTCTGCCGCTGATCCAAGCCGGTGTCATCGACGCGCGCGTCAATCTGGCTCGAGCCACCATCGCGATCGTTTGGGATCCAGCCCAAGTGCAATTGTCGGCTATCGCCCGACAGATCGCACGGCTGGGCTATCGCGTCGCGCCGCTGGCCAGGTCGCAGCGCGAACGCCAGCAGCGGGCGCTGGTGCGGAGCCAGTTGATACAGATCGCGATTGCCGGCGCCTGTTCGGGCAACGTCATGTTGCTGGCCCTGGCGATCTACTGCGGGCAGTGGTCGGGCATGGCGGCCGAGCACCTGCAATTGCTGCGAGTGGCCAGCACGGCGGTGGGGCTGGTGTCGCTGCTTGGGCCCGGCTCGCTGTTCTTTCGCGGCGCATGGTCTGCGATCCGCACCCGCACGCCGCACATGGACTTGCCGGTCGCGCTGGGACTGGGCGTCGGCGCGCTCAGCGGGGCTTGGAACACGCTGGTCGGTAGTGGCGAACTGTACTATGACTCGCTGTCGATGCTGGTCTTCTTTCTTTTGATCGGCCGCGCTCTGCAAGCCTGGCAACAGCGTTCGGCGTGCGAAGCCGTGGACCTGCTTCAGCAACTGACGCCAGCGACTGCGCTGCGCGTGCGCGATGGGTTGGTCGAAACAGTTGCCATCGATGAGATCGCCGCTGGGGATACACTCGAGGTCCGCGCGGGACAGACGGTGCCAGCCGATGGTCAGGTCCTCCAGGGGGAAAGCGAAATCGATGCGTCTTTGCTAACTGGCGAATCGCTGCCGCAACCGGTGGCCGTCGGCAACCAGGTCGTCGCCGGGACGCTCAATCGCAGCCGCACGCTGCGCATTCAAGTAGAGCGCGTTGGAGCCAAGACGCGTCTAGGAAGTCTGCTCGACGCGATCGAGCGCGCCGGCATTCAAAAGGCGCCGGTCGTGCAGTGGGCCGATCGCATCAGTGGGCATTTCGTGCGGATCGTATTGCTGGTCGCCGTTCTGGTCGGCTGTGTCTGGTACGTCGTCGATCGCGAAGTGTGGAGCGAACGCGTGATCGCCGTGCTGATCGTCGCGTGTCCGTGCGCGCTGGGGCTGGCGACTCCTTTGGCGATCGCCGTCGCGCTAGGACAGGCAGCGCGGCGCGGCGTCTTGATCAAAGGTGGCGACGCGCTGCAGCGACTATCGCGGCCGGGCGTCCTGGTGCTGGACAAGACCGGCACGCTGACCAGCGGCCGCCTGTCCGGTCACCAGTGGCAGGGCTCGAGAGCGAGTCTGGCGCTGGCAGCCGCGGCCGAAGTGGAAAGCCCGCACCCGGTTGCCCTGGCGATCCGCCAGTACCACACGTCGCTGGAGTGCGAATCCCAGAGGCCGGCAATCGGCGGTCCGTCTCGGCATGGTTTGCCCGACGTCACCGGTTTGGTGACGCACTTGGGAAGCGGCGTTACCGCCGATGTTGCCGGCGCGCATGTCGTCGTCGGCAATCGAGCTCTGATGGTTCGCAGCGGTATCGGGCTGTCGGAGGATGTCGAGCAGCGCGTGTCGGCGATCGTCGCCCGAGGCAACAGTCCGTTGCTGGTCGCCATCGACGGAGTGATCGCAGCGGTGGCTTCCTTGGGCGACAGTTTGCGACCAGAGGCGGCGGGCGTCGTCGCTCGCCTTCAGCAGCGCGGCTGGGACATCCGCGTGCTCAGCGGTGACGATCCGCGCATCGTCACTCAGATCGGAGACGCGCTGGGCCTGCCGGCCGAGAACTGCCGGGGAGGCGTCTCGCCTGAAGCCAAACTAGAGGCGGTTCGCGCACTGCAGAATCACGGTCAGCCGGTGATCATGGTCGGCGACGGCGTCAACGACGCGGCGGCGCTGGCTGCGGCCGATGTCGGCATCGCGATTCGAGGCGGCGCGGAGGCGAGCTTACAAGCGGCCGATGTCTACCTCGCCCACGGTTCGCTGGAAGGTATCGAAGACATCATGGCGTCCTCGGCCCGCACGCTGCGCGTCATCGGCCGCAACTCGGTAGCGTCGCTGCTGTACAACATCACTTCGGTCACGCTGGCCTCGCTCGGCTGGTTGCATCCGCTGGCTGCGGCGCTGCTGATGCCGGCCAGCAGCCTGACGGTTGTCTCGGTGACGATGTGGGGTTTCTGGATCGGCCAGCGCCGCCAGGCGACCGCTGAGAAGCCTCAGACGCCGGTCGCGGACACAGCGCCTGCGCCAGTTGCTGTAGCATCGGCATCGGCCTCAACATCGACATCGGCAGATTGGGCCGCGGAAGGAGTTCTTCGTTGAGCGTGCTCTTCGTGGCTTTGCCGGTGGCGATTGGGCTGGGGGCGCTGGCGGTGGCTGGTTTTGTGTGGGCGGCTCGCGGCGGCCAGTTCGATGACTTGGAAACGCCGCGCTGGCGGGTGCTGACCGACGATCAGTCGCGGCCGCCTCCCGGCGGAACGCCGGCTCGCGAAGTCCAAGAAACTGCCAGCGGCGCCGAAGCAACGCCCAGCGCCGGCTGTGCCGATCGCCAAGACGACCGACGCTGACCGATGCGCGGTGGCTTCACTTGTGGCTGGAAACGACAAACGCCAGGCAGATTTGCCCGGCGTTTGCGGTTGTTTCGAGTTCGACGTCGATTGGCCTGGGGCCCGCTCGCAGGCGGGGAGGTTAATCGATGGCGATCGAGTTGGCGACTGGCAAGCCGTTGAACGGGCAGGCCGAAGCCGAGGTGTAGGCGCCCATGCTGGGGACCAGCAGGATTTCGCCGACTTCCAGGTCGGGCATCATCTGGTCGCGCGAGACGACGTCGCTGGAGTCGCAGGTCGGACCGGCCAGCACGCACGGATGCAGCTCGCGCGAGTCGGCGTTCTCGGCCAGGATCGGGTAATCGATGTGGTCGAATACCTTGCCCGAGAACGAGCCGTACAGGCCGTCATCGATGATGTACCACGGCATGTCCCAGCGCGTGTTCTTGCCGATGACGCGGGTGACCAGCGAGACGCTTTCAGCGCACATGCCGCGTCCCGGTTCGGCGATCAAGCGGATCGGCAGGTCGCCAAAAATCTCGTCCAGCCCGCTGTGCAGCGACTGGCAGAACGATTCGATCGACGGGGCGTCGGTCCGATACGGAGCGGGGAAACCGCCACCGATGTCGAGCACTTCCAGTTCGGTGCCATCCTCGGCCACGCGGTCCCAAACTTCGCGGATGCGGCGGAGGGCCGTGCGATAGTCTTCGGGATTCAAGCACTGCGAACCGACGTGGAACGAGAACCCGCGGACGTTCATGCCTTGACGGCGCGCCGCCCGCACCAGTCCGACCGCTTCGGGCAAGGCTGCCCCGAACTTGGCCGACAGGTTGATCATGCTCGAGGATGCCGACACGGCCAGACGCAGGAGCAGATTGACGTCGGGTGTCAGCCGAGCCATCTTCTCGAGTTCCAGCAGATTGTCGTAAACGAACCAGCGCACGCCGTACTCGTAGCAATCCAACAGATTGCTTTCGGTCTTACAGGGGTGCGTATGCAGCATCCGGTCCGGCGCGAAACCCGCGCGAACCGCAGCTTGGAGCTCACCGAACGAGCAGACGTCTACTGAGCAGCCTTGCTCGCACAGGGTCGAGAGTATGTGGTGATCAGGATTGGCCTTCGCGGCGTAGAACATCTCGACGCCCGGCAGGTGCTCCCTCATCTTTTGATAGGTCTCGATGAGTTTCGGACGGGACACGACGAGCAAGGGCGTTCCATAACGCGCGCCCAACTCACGTGCTAGTTCGAAAGACAACACAGGTTGAGCTTGCCGCGTCGCGTGCGGCACCAGGGTTTCGGTGAGCATACAGGTGGATTGCACCCCTTTCATAGATAAACGACAACCAACGTGAAACCGTCAGCCGACGCTCTTTGGCAATTCTTCGCCGCATTCATGCAGCAATACCGCTTGGCCTGTGGGGTGCGGACTCGTCTTTCCAGTTCAGCCTTGTGATTCGTCGAAAACGAACCCGTTGGTGTCCTGTGACCGCTTGCGGGCTTTTGGCATGTTTGAGGGGAGGATACACCCAGTGTCGTCCAGCCCATTAACCATTTGCCGCGTATGGAAGAAAGTGTGCTTGCCCAAGTCGAGCGAAATCGTTTTCACCGACCGGGCCACTCGCCCCCGCGTACGCTGTTTCTATTGGACTCCGGTTAAGACCTACAGTTCCACAAATCACTCGAGAATCATTCTTCGTCCGCTCGGTTTTCCGACAAGAGGAATTCCGGCGCGGGAAGGGAAATGTTTACTGAAAAAACGCCTGGCCATCCAGGCCCTTTTCGCTCGCCCAAGACCAAATTTCTCTAAATTCACCTCAGGCGGCTTCGCTCTCGCTCCGCCGCATCCGCGGCCGTAGGGGAGAATTGGCTACGTTTTCACGGCTTTCCGGCGGCAATGCCTGCCCGGAAGCAGGCGTCATGTGCAATTGCAATTGCGGGAACGCAATTTCGATCCCAACCCGCTCTAGTTGCGTTTTGATCTCCGCAGTCAGTCGTTCGCGAGCCACAAAGAGCGTGTCGGTGCGCGTCCAGAATCGAACCGTCCACTCGACACTGCTTGCGCCCAGCAGGCCGAGCAGGACCTGATAGCCTCGCTTCTCGCCCGGCACCAGTAGATCCGAAATCGCTGCGGCGGCCGACAGGAGCGCGGTCCGCGTCTGTTCGAGGTCGGCCGAGTACGCGACACCGACGACGACGTCGACACGCCGGTGTGCATGAAACGTCATGTTCTCAATCGTGCCGCCGGCGATCGCGCTGTTGGGGACGATCAAGCGGCGGTTGTCCGGCGTGTCGAGAGTCGTGGTGAACAAATCGACCTCGTTCACCTTCCCCGTCACGCCCGCAGCGACAACCATGTCGCCCACCTTGAACGGCCGGAAGACGAGCAGCAGAACGCCGGCAGCAAAGTTGCTGAGCGTTCCCTGGAAGGCCAAGCCGATCGCGAAACCAGCCGCCGTGAGCACGGCCATCGCCCCGGCCACGCTGACGCCAAACTGCGCCAAGATCCCGAGCGTCGCCGCAATGAATGCACTGTAGAAGGTCAGCCGCCCAAGGAACCGCCCGAGCGTCTCGTCCACGCGGCGACAGACCGCCGCGGCCGTATAGCGCGATAACCCCTTGGAGACGAAGTACGCCGCGACCAGCAGCGTCATGGCCAGCAATCCATCGCCGACCCGGGTAGCGAGCTTGGAATCCAAGGAGGAAAAATCACCCTCCAACAGTCCGCGCAAGCCGTTGATTAAACTGGTTAGCCATTGCATGCTGTGGGGTATCTCCACCGGTCGTTGGCGGTCGTTTTC
>JBQCJB010000013.1:0-11061 GCA_051953155.1 Aureliella sp.
CCGTTGGCATCGACTGCACCTTCACCCGCGAGCAAGCGGCCAACGCCACATTTTATCGCCCAGCTTAGCGCGGTCGGCAACGGTGCGAGCCTGTCCGCAACGTTCTCTGCATGCCTCTTAGCCACGTATTCCAAGTCGAGAGTATTCACCGTGTCCTTACAAACTGACATTCGCGAAATCGTCGACCAGGTTTGCACGATGATGTTGGGCGCGTCGATAGAACGCTGCAGCACACTGGAGCCGACCGACGGCGACGATCGCATCGCCGGCTGCATCCAGATCAGCGGACAGTGGCAAGGAGTCGTATTGCTGCAAGCGACCCATGGATTCTCTTCCTTGGCCGCCTCGCAAATGCTGGCCACTCCGCCGCATGAACTCACCTGGTCGGATCGTCAGGACACCATGGCTGAACTGACCAACATGATCGGCGGCAATATCAAAAGTCTGGTACCTGGTCCGTCGTATCTCTCGCTGCCGAGCGTGACGATGGGCAAGGACTTCGACATTCGCTTATACGGCACGGTGCTCGACACCGTCGTTCCGGTTTGCTGCCGCGGTGAACGCGTCAGCGTGATGCTGTTTCGGGCAGAAGAGGCTGAAGCGCTTCAGCCCCGCTGGACCGCATCGGACACCCACTCTCAAGCGTAAATGGTTGCTTCTTTTAATTGCTTTGTGATTCGAGGGCTGAAATGAAAACGCTAGTTGTCGACGACTCGGGCGTTATGCGCAAAATCATCATCCGCGGACTGAATGCTTGCGGAATCCAAGACATTACCGAAGCCGCCGATGGGCAAAAAGGCTGGGCGGCTTTTCAAGCCGATCAGTTCGACATCGTGTTAACCGATTGGAACATGCCCGAGATGACTGGCCTGGAGCTGCTCAAGGCGATCCGAGGCAGTGGGGCGACGGTTCCGGTGATCATGATCACCACCGAGGCCGAGCGAGCCAAGGTAGTCGAGGCAATCCACGCCGGAGTTACCGATTACCTAAGCAAGCCCTTCGAGCAAGCGGAACTGCAAGCGAAGCTGGACAAGTACGTGGTCGCCTCGTAACCATTCTTAGGACCTCATAGCATGACGTCGAACGCTGCCTCTCGAGATGGTTTTGCAGAACTGCTGGAACAGAAGTGGCGGATGCCGGCTACCTCTGGCCGCGACAATCGTCCGCTGAGCGACGCCTGGCTGATGGAACAGTTGGTCTGCAGTACCCAGGCGACGTTCGCGACCATGTGCGGTATCCAAGTGGCACTCGACGGCGCCGCGCGGCATGGGTGCCCGGTGAATTATTTCGACTTGAGTGGCGTGGTGGGAATTGTGGGAGCGGTGCGGGCAACCGTGGCCATTAGCCTTCCCCGCCACCTGGCCTTCCACGTCGTCGAGACTTTGACCGGAGTGTGTCCGGAAAGAATCGATGCCGATGTCATCGACACGGTGGGCGAGCTGGCGAACATCATTGCCGGCGCGACGAAGCGGAAGCTCGGCGACGGAAAGCTCAATGACCGCGAGTTGGCACTGGAAATCCCGACCGTCATCATTGGACAAGGTCACCGCGTGACTTTTAGCGCGAACATGAACTGGTACGTGCTGCCGTTTCTAAGCGATCACGGACTATTTCAAGTAGAAATCGGAATCGACTCGCGATCGTAGGCCACCGGCCGGCCGCTGGCGCACGCGCCGCTATCGAGCTTGTCGCACTAGATCTGCGACGACATTTCGACTTCTGTGGGGGTTTGCGCTGACTGCGGATTTTGCGATCATCCGATCGGTCGTGGTGGTCTCACCACCGATACCTACCGCGATCGAACTCGCCCGCTGAGAAATTCTGTCGGTTCGTCCATGCTCAGTCGGCCGATTTCGTCGCAGTCTGCCAGCGAACAAGGGCCGTACCAAGTGACCGTTTCTGCCATTGCCAAACACCCCGTCTATGTGGTCGATGACAATCTTGAGATGTGCGAGTCGATTCGGGGAACTCTGACCTCGGTGGGCTGCGACGTCGAGACATTCGACAACGGACCGGCTTGCTTGCAGGCGGTTCGATCGAAAGCACCGGCCTGCTTGGTCGTAGACCTTTTAATGCCGGGCATGACGGGACTGCAGTTCTGCCGAGAGCTATTTGCGATCAGTCCGGAGTCGGCCGTCGTGATGATCACTGGTCATGGCGACGTAAAGTCTGCGGTGGAAGCGATGAAACTGGGCGTGCTCGATTTTCTTGAAAAGCCTTTCGGCCGCGAGCAACTGCTGGAAACGGTCAACCGCGGTATCCAGCAAGCCGCTTGGCGGCAGCTCCAGTGCCAGGAAGAGAGCGAAGTCGCCGATCGGATCGAATCGCTGACGCCGCGCGAACGCGAGATTCTGCAGTGCATTTCCGACGGATTCGTCACCAAGCAAATCGCTACTAAACTGGGCATCAGCACGCGCACCGTCGACGTCCACCGCTCGAATATCTCGCAAAAACTGCGGATTGATTCGCCGACGCACCTGACGCGGGTGATGTTCCTGCACCGTCGCGGCCAGGAGCGTCGCAAATCCAGAAGGCAAGGTTAGGCCGCGTTACGGTAGCGAAATCTTGGCCGCTCCGATGGCTCGCGTTTGCAGACACAGCCGTTGGGCGGTGGTTATCGCCGTGTGAAGAATGCAGGACAGTGCCGCTCGAGGAAGTCCTTTAGCTCTTCGGCACGATAGGGCTTTTCGAGCACGGCCGCCGCGCCGAGCTCGATAGCTTGCTGCAGCAACTCGTGCTCTCCATGGCCTGTCATGAGCAGGGTCGCCAACGAACAGTCCCGTTTCCGCAATTGCCTCAGCAGTTCCAGACCGCCCATTCCCGGCATCCGTAGATCGACGATCAGGCACCCGGTCCAGTCGCCGCGATAAGCGCTTAAAAACTCTTCGGCCGAAGAAAAGGCTCGAACCGGGATGCCCCATATTCCCAGCAAGGCCTGCAACGAGAGTTGGAAGGCGACCTCGTCGTCTACGACGAACGCGCATGGCGGGTGAGTCTGCGTTCGGCTCGTCATCAAAATACCGGCACCGTGAAAAGAAAGCTGGTGCCGCGATCGGGGTTGGATCGAGCTTCGATACGTCCGCAGTGCGCGTCGATGATCGACCGACAGGTCACCAGCCCTAGCCCCAGACCAGATGTCTTAGTTGTCTGGAACGGGAAAAACAGCTTGGCAGCGATCGCCGGTTCCAGTCCGCAGCCGGTGTCTTGGACCGTAACTTGAACCTCGCCCGGTTTCAGTTCGGTCGCAATCGACAGCACGCGCCGCGTCTGTTCGGTTTGCGACATTGCATCGACGGCGTTTCGAACTAAATTCACAAGCACCTGTTGGATCTGGATGCTGTCGACCATGACCAGTGGCAAATCCTTGGCCAGATCCAGTTCAATGGTCACCGAGCTATGCCGCAGATGATCGCCCAACATCTTCAGGACTTCGCTGACCAACAGATTGAGATCCGCCCGAACCCTCGCCGATGCATCGCGACGGATGAAAGAACGAATCCGACGAACAATTTCGCCCGCCCGAAAGGCTTGATCGCAGATGCGCTGCAGGCACGGGTGTAAACCGGGACAGTCAAGATCGCGACTCAGGAACTGAGCCGTGCTCGCATCGATGCTGATGATGCCCAGTGGCTGGTTTAGTTCGTGCGCCAGACCCGAGGCGAGTTCATTGAGGGTTTCGAGACGATTGGCGTGGGCCAACGTATCGCGCAAGTGCTGCGTCTCGTAGGCTGCCTGCCTCCGCTCGGTGACATCTTGATTCGTGCCATGGACGCGGATCAAGCCGCCGGTCGCATTGCGAGTCATCGAGGCATAACCCAGCATGTAGCGCACTTGGCCATCAGGGCGGATGATGCGGTAACTCATTTCAATCCGCCCCTCAGATACCAGGCGGCGGAAGGCCTCGTCGATACTGGCTCGATCCTCGGGATGAACCATGCTCAAGAAGAACGACTGGCTGATTGGCGTACTGGGCTGGACACCGAAGAGCGCGTACTGCTCATCGGACCACCAGCACATCTGCGTGGCGACGTCGAGCTCCCAGGCGCCTAGACGGGCGATGCTGTGCGCGTCTCGCAAACGAGCCTCGCTGGTGCGCAAAGCGAATTCGACGTGCACGCGTTCGGTGATGTCCTGAATCGTTCCGACTGAGCGGATTGGGATTCCGGCCGGGTCGTATTCAGTCTCACAGCGTTCCCGGACATATTTGACGCGTCCGTCGCGCATCAGCAGGCGATGGACGATGTCATACGGTTCGCGGTTTTCTACGGAATCGGCGTAGGCTGCGTTAACCATGGCCCGGTCTTCGGGGTGAATTGCACTGAGGAACGCCTCGTAGGAACTGTCGAACCCGGCTGGATCGATTTCGAATATGCGGAAGATTTCGGCCGACCATTCCAGTTCGCTCGTGGCATAATTGAGTTCCCAACTGCCAATGCCGGCGATCCGCTGGGCTTCCTTCAGTCGAGCTTCACTGCTGCGCAGAGCTTGAACGGCCCGGTTGCGATCCGAGATGTCGACTCCGAACGAAATGATATTGGTGACCTGGCCTGACGAATCGCGCAGCGGAGCGAAGATCGAATCGACGTCGCGCCGTCCCAGAGCAGGAAAATTCGCTGTAAAAACTTCGCGAACCGTGGCACCGTTGGCCACTGTGCTGATGACCGATTCGATCGATTGCCCATCGTCGGCCTCGAGCCAGCCGGCTTCGTCGAAACGCCGCCCAACGACTTCGTCACGCGAGCGCCGCATCAATGTCAGGGGCGTCTGGTTGACCTCTACCACAACGCCGTCGAGTGTTAAGACGCAGACGAAGCCGAATTGAGCATCGAGAATCTGCCGCAGGCGATCGCGTTCCTGTTGGAGAGCGGTAGCGGCATGCTTGCGCTCGGAGATGTCGCGAATCGTTCCAGTTACCAACACAGGCCGGCCATGCTCGTCGTAGTCGACGACGCCGCGGGTGTGCACCCACAGGTATTCGCCGGATTTGCACCGCAAGCGAAGTTCCATATCGATGCGCCGGCCGCTTTCGAGATGCCGCTGCACGCTTTCTAAAACCGCGTCGCGTTCGTCCGGATGCAGGGCTGCCTGGAGCGATTCCAGGTCCGTTGGCAATTCACCCTCTGCGTAGCCGAGCATCGTTGCAAAGCGTGGCGAATAAACCGTTTGTCCCGTGACCAGGTTCCATTCCCACAAGCCATCGTTGGCCCCTCGCTCGGCCCGGCGATAGCGGGCTTCGCTGCTGATCAGGGCAGACTCCGTCTGGACTTGTTCGGTGATATCCAGCGCGATACCCATGACTTTGCCGTCTGAGATCGGCACATAACTGACGCGGATGATACGGCGATTCTTGCAGGTGAACTCGCAGCCGGATTTTTGGCCATTCTGTGCGGCATGGAGCGCAGCGGCCACACGCGGCCGGTCCTCCTCGACGACATAGTCGAGGCACCGAGCACCGATGATGCGAGCTTCGTCAGGCTCGTTGGCCATTCGCAGGCCAGCGGGATTCATCCACAGAAACCGCCCTTCTTGGTCGAGCTCGTGAATGCAGCAGGGCGCGTTCTCGACTAAATCGCGGAAACGAGCTGCGCTCTCGCGGGCGAGTTCCAGTTCCAGCTCCAAGCGGCTGTTTCCACCCGGCGGACCAGGCGCGGCCGAAGACGGCTCCGAGCGCGCGTCTGCACCCGGCAGTTCGTGTCGTGATTCGGCCCCCTCACCCACATCCGCTCTCCTACGTCTGGCGGGCCGGAGACGGCGACAACGCCCAAAGAAACGCACCGCCGCCGGAACGTGACGCTATGATATCGGGCGGGCCGGTCGAAGCAACACGTACCTCGCGTCCGGGGGGGCGAGAGGGGTTTTTAGAATAATTCGTCATCGGGCCACTCCTTCGGGCCGAGGACGGTTGCTTTCGCGGTAAATGGTCGACTGGTATACTACTGGCTTTGATCGCGTCTGGTGAAGAAATGGCCGATGCCTAGTTACATTGTTCGCTGCGGAGTGACGCGTACGCTTCACGTGATGCAGGCTCGGGAAGAGTTTGCGCGTCATGTGCGGGTGATCGCGCGGACGCAGCGCGGGCTCGAAGTGGGCGAAGTCTTGTGCCCTGCTGATCCCAACGCAGTGGCTCAGCTGGTCGATCCGCCTGGAGGCTCGATCCAACGGGCCATGACCAACGAGGATCAGCTCGAGCTGTCACATTTGTACAGCAAGCTGGACGAAGAATCCGACACCTGCATTCGCATCATTCGCGAACTCGGCTTGCAGATGGACCTGGTCGAGATCGAACGCATCTTCGGCGGCGAACGGATGGTGATCTACTACTTGGCCGAAGGCCGGATCGACTTTCGCGAGCTGGTGCGGCGGCTGGCGCAGGAATTCCAAACGCGGATCGAAATGAAACAGATCGGCGTCCGCGACGAAGCCAAGCTGCTGGCCGATTATGGCGACTGTGGCAAACCTGTATGCTGCAACACACACCTGGTGCAGATGCCGCCGGTGTCGATGAAGATGGCCAAGCTGCAGAAGGCGACGCTCGATCCGACCAAAATCTCCGGTCGCTGCGGACGTTTGAAGTGCTGCCTGCGCTACGAGTACGATACTTACGAGGAAAACCGCAAGACCTTGCCGCCGATCAACGCCGAGGTCGTCACCTCCGAAGGTCGCGGTCGCGTCCTCAGCCAAGACCTGCTGACGCGCCAATTAGCGGTCTCGATGGAAGACAACCGCCGCATCATAATAAGTGCCGACCAGGTATTGTCGGTGATCCGTCGCGCGCACAAGCCGCCCGCACCGGCTCGCAAGCCCTCACGCGATGAAGACGCCCAGCCCGTCGACTCCCGCCAGCGGCCAGCTACCGGTGAGCTAAACCGTGATGACGTCAGTATGGAGACTCCAAGCATGCGCGACGAAGCCATTGGCGAGAGGCCGGGACCCGATGCGGCCGTGGGCGACGAAGATTCGTCGACGGACGTCGTGTGATGCAGCGGACGAATGATGCAGAAGTAAAGTGATTCGGAATCGGAACAGTTCCTTCGCGTCGAGTCATGCTCCGCGAACTCAGGCAGTCAGGCAGACAGCATCGTGACAGAAAAGATTCACCCGATCATCGAATTGCTCCAGCAAGACCAGCGGTTTCACTTGGAGGCGTACCAGTTTGTGCGCGAGGCCTTGGCCTATGCCCAGGAAGTCCTCAAAATGCCGCACCAACACGCCGAGGCGGAAGGCGAACGTCACCTCACGGGCCAGCAATTGTGCGAAGCCATTCGCCAGTACGCCCTGGACCAGTACGGTTACATGGCCAAGACCGTGCTCAACAACTGGGGAGTCTATTCGACGGGCGATTTTGGCGAGATCGTGTACAATCTGATCCGCATCAAGCAAATGAAGAAATCGGAAAGCGATCGCCGCGAAGATTTCGATAATGTGTACGACTTCGATTCCGCCTTCGACCCGGTCTTCGAATTAAGCGGTAGCGATGACACCTGAGACACCGCTGCCGGCCCGCTCGAGCCCGAAGCTCGACGCGGCTCCCCCACCGAATCCTCCCTCAACTCCCGCTCGCTCGCGCCGGTTGACCTTTCCTATTCTGCTCGTGCTGGCCATCTATGCCCTGTGGTTATGTTGGCTGGCATACGTCGCCTGGATCAATGTGCGAGCTGGAAACCAGTAACCCACCCTGGAGAGATTTCCATGTCCATCCGTCGTCTGCTCTGCGCGTGTATGGCGCTGTGCTGGTGTTTGCTCGTCGGCGGTTCCGCCCAAGCGGCCGACGGTAAACGTATCGTCTTTCTGGCTGGACGCCCCAGTCACGGATATGGTTCGCACGAACATCTGGCCGGCTGCCGGATCCTGGCCAGCGCGATCGAGCGGGCGATGCCCGGCGTCCGTTGCGAAGTGTTCAGCGGCGGCTGGCCCGAAAGCGACGCAGCCCTCGACAAGGCCGATGCGATCGTGATGTACTGCGACGGTGGCGCGGGGCATCCGGCTTTAAAACATCTCGACGCGCTGGAAAAGCACATCCAGCGCGGGGCCGGCTTCGCGTGTCTGCATTACGCAGTCGAGGTGCCCAAAGACAACGGGGGGCCGGAGTTTTTGAAATGGCTGGGCGGCTACTTCGAGACCAACTGGTCGGTCAATCCGCACTGGGATGCCAAGTTCGAGAAATTGCCCGAGCACCCGGCCACGCGGGGCGTCAAACCGTTCGAGGCCAACGACGAATGGTATTTTCATATGCGATTCCGACCGGAAATGCAGGGCATCACACCGCTGCTGTCGGCCGTTGCGCCGCCGAGCACGATGACGCGTCCAGATGGTCCGCACAGCGGCAATCCGGCAGTTCGTGCGGACGTTGCCAAAGGGGTCCCGCAGCACGTCGCCTGGGCTTACGAGCGGCCTGATGGAGGCCGCTCCTTCGGTTTCACCGGCGGCCATTTCCATTGGAACTGGGGACGACCGGACATCATTCGCTTGGTCACCAACGCCATCTGCTGGACCGCGAAGATCGAGATTCCCAAGGATGGCCTCGATTTCGAACGGCCCACCGTTGAAACGCTCAAGGAAGGGCAGGACGAGCCGATCCCTGCCAAGTTCGACGCCGAGAAGATCAAGGATGAATTCAAACTGACGTCGACCACCGGCGGAGCAGCGGGACGAGCCGACGCGGAGCACGCCAGCGAAAATGCGGTCGCCGGCCTGACGGTCCATCCTGAGCTGGCCGTGACGCTGGCTGCCTCGGAACCGAAACTGCTGAGCCTTACCAACCTCGATGTCGATCATCGCGGACGCGTCTGGGTCTGCGAAGTGGTCAACTACCGACGCCATCAGGGCCAGCGCCCCGAGGGTGATCGCATCTTGATCCTGGAAGATGTCGATGGCGACGGAGTCATGGATCAGGAAAAGGTGTTTTACCAAGGCCGCGATATCGACTCGGCCATGGGCATCTGCGTGCTGGGCAATAAGGTTATCGTGTCGTCGTCGCCCAACGTGTGGGTCTTCACCGATGACAACAACGACGACGTGCCCGATCGCAAAGAGTTGCTCTTCTCCAAGACGGGCGACGCGCAGCACGACCATTCCGCGCACTCGTTCAGCTTCGGACCCGACGGCAAACTGTATTGGAATTTCGGTAACACGGGACATTCCGTGCACGACGCCAAGGGGCAGATCGTCCGCGATGTCGCTGGCAACGAGGTCCGCGACAGCGGCCAACCGTACCGCCAGGGAATGCCGTTCCGGTGCAATCTGGACGGATCGCAATTCGAAGTGCTCGGTTACAACTTCCGCAACAACTACGAGATAGCGGTCGATTCGTTTGGCGGCCTTTGGCAGAGCGACAATGATGACGATGGCAACCGCGCCACGCGCATCAACTTCGTCATGGAATACGGCAACTACGGGTACGTCGACGACAAGACCGGCGAGGGCTGGCGCGTCGAGCGGAGCAACCTGGAGGCGGATATTCCTCATCAGCACTGGCATCTGAACGACCCAGGCGTCGTGCCGACGATGTTGATAACCGGCGCCGGCTCCCCGACCGGCATCGCTGTTTATGAAGGCACTTTGTTGCCACCGGTGTTTCGCAATCAAGTAATCCACTGCGACGCGGGGCCGAACGTCGTCCGCGCCTATCCGGCTGCGCCAGAGGGAGCCGGATACAAGGCAGAGATCGTCGACATGATCGTGGGCGAACGCGACCGCTGGTTCCGGCCGGCCGACGTATGCGTTGCGCCCGACGGTTCGCTGTTCGTTACCGATTGGTACGATCCGGGGGTTGGCGGTCATAACATGCAAGATATGGAGCGGGGGCGACTCTTTCGGCTGGCGCCGCCTGGCAAGAAATACGAAGTTCCGAAATTCGATTTCAGCACACCGGCGGGCGCGGCGCAGGCTTTGACCAATCCGTGCGGCAGCGTGCGCTACATGGCGTTCGACGCCATCCAGAACTTTGGCGACGAGGCAGTGGCTTCGCTCGTCCAGCTGGCGAACCATGAAAATTCTCGCTGGCGAGCTCGCGCGCTGTGGGCGCTGGGCAAACTGCCAGGCCATGGTGGCGAAGCGGTGGCAATGGCTTTGAAGGATCGCGACGAAAACTTGCGCATGGTCGCGATTCGACTGGCGCGACAATTGAACCTGCCGCCCTCCGACTACGTCGTGCTTCTGAAGGATCCTTCGCCGGCCGTGCGCCGCGAATTTGCGGTAGCCTTGCATCTCGACAAATCGGCCGCTGCGCCGGAGCTGTGGGCCGAATTGGCTAGCCAGTACGACGGTCACGACCGCTGGTATCTCGAGGCACTGGGAATAGGCGCCGAACTCCGCTGGCCCGAATGCTTTGCCGCCTTCCGGCAGAAGGTCGGCAACAAGTTCGACACGCCGGCCGCCCGCGACATCGCTTGGCGTTCGCGGGCTCCGCAAGCAGCGCAGCTGGTCGCGTCGCTCATTCTGGATCCCTCGCTCGCCGATCACGATGTGCCAAAGTTCTTCCGCGCGCTCGACTTCCACGCCGAGCAGGACCGGCGGGCAGCCCTGGATACGCTGCTCGCCAAAGCGGCCGATTCAGGCCTCTCGACGTCGCGAAGCGACCAAATCATTGTCGAAAGTTTGCTGCGGCTGCCAGACAGCCAGGAGAAGTTGAGCGACCGGCAGATCGAAGTGGTCGCTCGTTATCTCGACCACACCACCAACCGGTCCGAGCAACTGAAAATCATTCGTAGGCTCAAGCTGCCGCAAACGGCTGACCTGTTGCTGAAACTGGTGCTGGGAGCTGACCCCGATTCGCAATCGGTCGCCGCCGTGGAGATGCTTCTCAGACGCAATGCTGCCGCGAAGTTGCATGAGGTCTTATCCAACCCGGACGCGGTACCCGCCGCAGAACGCCTGGCCACTTCGCTGGGTTTGTGCAAGCTCGATGCGAGTCAAAAGTTCATTGACGAATGTTTTCAGAGCGAGCAAGTTCTCCCCGAAGCAAAGACCGCTTTGGCGCGGACGCTGGCCCAGTCGGATGGCAACGCCAAGTTTTTGCTCGAGAGCGCGCAAAAGGGCACGTTGCCCAGCGGTGCACGGTTG
>JBQCJB010000014.1:0-3657 GCA_051953155.1 Aureliella sp.
GAGACGGAATCTTCCAAGTGAATCGACCGTTGAGCGACCAGGTCGCGTGGCTGGGAGAGCGTTGGAACCTATTTTGGTTTGCGCCGGGACGTGGCGCGTGCTTGGCGCAGGCTAGAGTTCTCCTCTGCAGCCTGGCTGCGGTGTGGTTTCTCACGGTGCTAATGGATGCGGGCTGGTGGTTCGGCGAAACCGGCTGGAACGCGAGCGATGTGGCGCGGCGGCTGAGCGTCGCGACCGAGGGCGAGTGGTTTAGTCGCTTCCGGATTTCTCCGCTCTGGTCGACTTCACAGGTGATCGTCTTTCAGTTGTGGGCAGCTGCTGGCATCGTCCTGGCCGCGCTCTCCGGGCTGGGCGTGGGTGGCCGGGGCGTCGCGGTCATTTTGTTTTTGTCGGTGCTCGGCTTGGTTCAACGAATGACGTGGGCTACAGGTGCCTTCGAGCCCGCGCTGGTGGCCATGCTCGGCTACCTGGCGATCGATCCCGGAGATGCCTTCGTCGGTAAAAGTCGTCCCGCAGCCTCGCCCCGCTGGAGCGCGACATTGACGACCAGACTGTTGCAGGTGCATGGTTGGCTGCTGGTCGCGACGGCGCTCGCCTCGCAACTGGCCAACGTAACCTGGTGGCGCGGCGAAGCGGCGTGGTGGCTGGCGGCGACGGGTCGCTCGAACCTGCTAAGCCCGGCGGCCCTCGGTGGACATATTTTGAGTGTCAATCTGTTGACGCACGGCATTACGCTGTGCACGCTGATCGCCACGGTCGCCCTCTGGCCGCGGCGTCTGCGGACGATCGGCGTCGTGTGTAGCTGCGGGCTGGGAATTGCCTACGCGCTGGTCGCCGACCAAATGCTGTATGGTTTGCTGATCATAGCACTGACGCTGAGCGTTTTCGGCAGAGACGATTGCTAAGCTCGTTGGCACCTTCACTCTTGCCTGCAACGTGGATTACTTGGGCCCAACGGCATAGCGGCTGCGGTTGTCAATTGTCTCGCGGCCGGGGAGCGAGTATTATCAGGGAATAAGTCCGCGTCCCCGCCGTCGGCGCCTCGCCTCGATACCTTGCAACCCGCCTCGATCTCTCCATGAACCTTGCGTCGCAGCCTCGCAGACACTCCGCCGCATCGGCTTGCCAATGGTCGCTGGCTGCGCGGTTGTTGCTGGTGTTGCTGGTTTGGAGCGGTCCTGTTCCCGTCGCACACGACCATGCGACCCTGGGCAATTCCGTCGTCGGCAGCCGCCGATTCGCCGAGCACTTGATCCGCTTCCATCTCGCGCCGGCCGCGCTCGCAGAGAGCTGCAAAGGTTGGCACCTGCACTGGATTTTCCCAGGTGAAGAGGAAAGCGGCCTAGCCAGCTGTCCGTGCCGCGGCGCGATCGATCGCGACGTGCGTGCCGAAGAACTGTCAGCGGCCGAATCAGCTGCCGAGCTGGCGCCGTTGCACCCATTCGATGCACCTGCCGAGGCCCTATGCCGGCTGACCAATCGCAACACAACGGGCTCTTCGCCGGCGCAGCCTTATTTCTTGTGCGGTTTCGCGCGCGGCCTCTCTCTGCCTGAGTCGCTCGGCATTCTCCGCTGCTAATCAGCCAGCTCTCTACTGGTGCTCGCCATCTCGGTTGAGCGTGACTCCGCACGACTAGCGTTCGGCTTGAGTGCGGGCAACTTTCAATCGGCTGGCCGGACTCACTGTGCGTCTTCCTCGTGCCTACGGCCGAGCGCTCTCGTTGATTACGCAGCTCGCCATTCCGACAACGTCAAAACTCCCAAAAACCAGAGACTGAATCCTGCCATGACACTTCTTCAAAAACTGTGGCCCTCACGTCTGACGGCGCTGACCACGTCGGGCTTGATGCTTGCGTCGCTGCTCGGCGGGGCGTGGTTCGGCCGCCAATTTCTCGGTTCGAGCGCAGCCTCGGGCGAGCAAGCGCACGACGCCCAGCACCTTGCGACCAGTTCGGCGCCGTCGGAGCAACCGGCCGGCGCGACCGGCGAGTCAGACAAGGCGGGGATCGTGCACTTGCCCGAGGAGCAATGGTCGGCTTCGTCGATCGAGCTGGCCTCTCCCAGCCAGGGTGAATTCTCACAGCCGATCACCTTGACGGGCAAGATCGCGCTGAATGAGGACCGCGTCGCCCACATCTTTCCAATGGTCGAAGGCGCCGTCGAGAGCGTCCATGTCCAGCTGGGCCAGCAAGTCCGGCAGAACGATCTGTTGGTGGTGATCCACAGTCGCGAAGTTGGGCAGGCTAAGTTGGAACTGTATCAGGCCAGACTGTCACAAGAGTTGTCGGGGCGGATTGACGCTCGCACGCGAGAAATCGCCGAGAACACGCGTCTGCTGATCGCCGCTCTGCGCAAAGGCGTGCCGATCAACGACATCGAAGTGGAATTTCGCAGTCGACCGATGGGCGATTATCGGCAGCAGCTACTGTCGGCCTACGCGAACTACTACAAGTCACAGGCCGATTTCGATCGGCTGGAGGCCCTTGGCAGCAGCGGCGCGGTCGCAGCCAAGCAGTTTGTCACCGCCGAAGCCTCGCGCAACGCCAACCGCGCGACCTTCCAAGCCAGCCTCGAACAAATCGAACACGACCTGGAGCAAGGCCTGCTGCAATCATCGCAAACGGTCAAAGAGGCAGAGACGCGCGTTGCCGTTGCAGAAACCAATCTCAAGATACTCGGCTGCGAGCCGGACGATCACTCGCAGGCCAATCCTGCCGAACAAGGGGCTGCGATTTCGCACTATCCGATTCGGGCCCCGTTCGACGGCACGGTGCTGTCGAAAGACGTGGCCATTCTCGAACACACGCGACCAGATGTCCAACTGCTGAGCATCGCCGATCTTTCAACGGTCTGGGTCACCGTCGACGTCTACGAGGAACATTTGCCCCTGTTGCCTTCGCTGGCCGGGAAAACGATCACCGTCCGCAACGAGGCCTGGCATGATCGAGTCTTTGACGCGAAGGTTTTTTATACAGGCGAAATCATGGACGAGGCGTCGCGGACGATCGCGCTGCGGGCAACCGCCGTCAACAAAGACGGGCTGCTCAAACCCGGCATGTTTGTCAGCGTCGACCTACCGGCAGTCGGCGGCAAGGAGGTCCTGCAACTGCCCTTGGCCGCTATCCAAGAGCACGAGGGCAAGACCTTTGTATTCGTATATCAAGGAGGGGACACCTTCGCGCGCCGCGATGTGCGGGTGGGCAGGGCGAACACCGACTCAATTGAAATCATCGATGGCGTCGAGCCCGGGGACCGCGTGGCCGTCAGCGGCGGGTTCGTCCTCAAATCGAACCTGCTAGCCAGCCTCATGGGCGGAGAATAATTCATGGTCCGCTACGTTATCGACTGGGCGCTGGACAATCGCTTCATCGTCCTACTGTTGGCCGTGGTCATCTTGGGCGCTGGCTGTTACGCGGCAGCGACGATCCCGCTGGACGCAGTGCCGGACCTGACCAACGTGCAGGTGCAGGTGCTGACCAATTCGCCCGCTCTTGGGCCGGTTGAGGTCGAACAGTTCATCACCTTTCCGGTAGAGAACGCGATGAGCGGCCTGCCGCGAGTCGCCGAGATCCGGTCGATCAGCCGCTTTGGATTGTCGGCGGTTACGGTGGCCTTTGAAGATGGCACCGACATCTACTGGGCGCGGAATCTGGTCAA
>JBQCJB010000015.1:0-2771 GCA_051953155.1 Aureliella sp.
CTGCTGACCATGACCAGCGTCGTGTCGAGCAGACCGCGTTGGTCGAGGTCTTCGATGAGCACGGCCAGCGCCTGGTCCAGCGGTGGCATCGTGTTCTTGAAGCTCTGCGTGATCTGGGTGTGCATGTCCCAGCCACCGTAGGTCAGCGTGACGAAGCGGGCACCGGCTTCGACCAGGCGACGGGCCAGCAGCAGGCGCTGGCCGGCCTGGTTGCGGCCGTAGCGGTCGCGAATGGCTGCCTCTTCCGCTTCGATGTTGAAGGCTGCCCGCGCCTTTTCGGAACTGATCAGGCTGTAGGCGCGTTCGTAGAACGTGTCCATCGCGCCGACGACATCCGCGGTGTGCTTGCCGGCGAAGTTTTCATTGACCGCCTCCAGAGCTTGACGACGGCGGGCGAACCGCTCGCCATCGACGCCGCCGGGCAGGTCGAGGTCC
Organism: Aureliella sp.; assembly: GCA_051953155.1. Taxonomy (GTDB): domain Bacteria; phylum Planctomycetota; class Planctomycetia; order Pirellulales; family Pirellulaceae; genus Aureliella. Next base: position 436 of record JBQCJB010000015.1, read on the forward strand.
TGAACCTTGAAACCGTTGTTGGCCGGGTCCGAGCCGAGGCTGAACGGTCCGTAGGAACTGCTCAAGTAGCCGCTGCCGGCGAACTCGTTGGGCCGGTTCGGGATGCAGATATACGGAGGCAAGTTATTGCGCGGACCGTATTCGTGACTGATCACGCTGCCGAAGCTCGGATAGATCAGGGCCGGGCTCGGCTTGTAGCCGGTGAACATGTTATGCGTGCCGCGCTCGTGAGCCGCTTCGCCGTGGGTCATCGAGCGGATGACGGTGAATTTGTCGGCGATCGCCGCCAGTTTGGGCAGGACCTCGCCGAACAGTTCGCCGGTCTTGGTCTTGGTGACGCCCATCTCGCCGCGGTATTCCAGCGGGCTGTAGGGCTTGGGGTCGAACGTTTCCTGGTGGGCCATGCCGCCGGGCAAGAAGATGTGAATGACGCTTTCGGCTTTGGCGGGAATGAAGTCGTAATTCTTCTGGTCGGCCATCAGGCTCCGCATGCGGAAGAAGTCGCCCAGCGACAGGCCGAGGCCGCCGACAGCACCGACGGTCAGGAAGTTACGCCGCGAGAGAAAATTACCAAAACACCTCATAGCTCAGTCACTCCATCGCTTTGCGGAACGCAGGTAGATCGGAACGGTTGCACAGCATGTTGCACGATTGGGATGCACGGTGGCGAGCCAATGCGCTCGGTGAGCCCTCGTGGTGATGGCTTCCGAGAAACGATTGGTGTCTCGGCTGGACGCACTCGGTTTTCAGCGAGCGCCCGCAGCGAGGGTGGGCCTTTCCAGACGCTCTCTCAAGGCACTCGCCGCAGCAGAGCGGCGCGGGCTTGGGAGGGAGTGCTGGGAAGTCGATGACGCTTTGGGGGTAGGCAAGGTGGCTCGGGCAGCTTTATCGGCAGGCAAAGCTTCGGGGGTGAAACGCTCCGAAGCCTTAATCCTTCAAGCGGTTCGCTGGTCCGACCGTCCTCACCGCTTTTCCGCAAATGGTGAGAAAAAGCTTCCAAGTGGGTTCTGGCCTACGCTCCCTTCGACGCTAACTTTTCCAGGTGGGATATTTGGGGTGGGTTTGAGCTCGCCGACTTGGCTGAGCCTCGCCCGGGCATGGACGCGGCCATCGGCAGGCCCATTCTAGCCGGCTAATTTACCAGCGTAAACCCCCTGCTGCTGAATCGCGTGCAAGCGGAATGCCGACAAAGAACTGAGTGCACCGGTGCCAACGCGCTTCAACGTGCCCGCTGCCCGGCCCGCGCTTTGGGCGAGGCTAGCGATTTCAAAATAATCTCCCTTACCCGGTCAACTGGGACTTGTACGCCACGCACCGCTTCGGGTAGATTTTTGGGTCCGAAACCAAGGTTTGGGCTCGCAGGAGCCAGAGTGGCGGAATTGGCAGACGCGCTGGATTCAAAATCCAGTGGCCGCAAGGTCATGTGGGTTCGATTCCCACCTCTGGTATTTGTCAGAACGTAACCCGTGTGAGAATGTCGAGTTTATGCCAACTGTAAATCAGCTCGTGCGCAAGAATCGCGTCATCCAGCGAAAGCCGACCAAGTCGGTCGTGTTGGACAAATGCCCGCAGAAGCAGGGCGTTTGCTTGCAGGTGCGGACGATGACGCCCAAGAAGCCGAATTCGGCTCTGCGAAAGATCACCCGCGTGCGTCTGTCCAATGCCAAGGAAGTTACCGTTTACATTCCGGGCGAAGGCCACAACCTGCAGGAACACTCGATCGTGCTGATTCGCGGCGGTCGTGTTCGCGACCTGCCGGGTGTGCGTTACCAGGTCGTTCGCGGCAGTCGCGATACCCTGGGCGTCAACGGCCGCAAGCAATCGCGCAGCCGCTACGGCGCCAAGAAGCCGTAAGAGGCGATAAGAAGCCGTCAGGGCTTCTGTGGAAATCGGTTCCACGCACGATTTTGACCAACGCACGATGCGTTCCATCCAAAACCAGCATCCACTTAAAACGCTAAGTTTCCCAGTCAGGAATTGATGTAGGCCAATCCATGGGCAAGATTACTGCCAGCCGTACGACCCTTCGTCCCGATCCGAAGTTCAACTCGCTGCTCGCCGCCAAGTTCATCAATTGCCTGATGTACGACGGCAAGAAGACGACGGCCCAAAAGGTGTTCTACGACGCGCTGGACGAGATCGCCGGCAAGGTCAAGGACCGACCCGCGATCGAGGTCTTCGAGACGGCCCTCGAGAACGTCAAGCCCTACATCGAAGTCCGCTCCAAGCGCGTCGGCGGTGCCTCCTACCAGGTGCCGATGCAAGTCAACCGGGCCCGGCAGCAGTCGCTGGCCATCCGCTGGGTGCTGCAAGCGGTTCGCGACAAGAAGGGCCGA
>JBQCJB010000016.1:0-6762 GCA_051953155.1 Aureliella sp.
CTTGTGCTCGCGCTTTGGAGAAGAGACATACCATGATGCAGCGCTTTGTCTGTTCGACTGCTGGGGCGTTTTCTGTCGCTAGGGTGACCTGCGCGTGTGCTGTCTTGGTTGCGGTCGGTCTGGCCGGCCCGCTGGCCGCTCAGGAGCGGGCGCCCAAGCGTCCGCCGCTGCCGACGCCCGACCGAGAGGTGGTCTACAAACAAGCTGGCGATAGAGCGCTGAAGCTGTTCGTTTTCGATTCGCCTGGCAAATCGACGTCCGAGCGGGCGGCGATCGTCTTCTTCTTCGGCGGCGGTTGGCAAAACGGTTCGCCGGAACAGTTCTATCCGCATGCCCGCGCGCTGGCCGATCGAGGGATGTTGGCGGTGTGCGCGGACTATCGCGTGCACTCGCGCGACCGAGCCCTGGTGATCGACTGCGTGGCGGATGCCCAGGATGCGCTGCTGTACGTTCACGACCATGCCCAGGAACTGAAGATCGATCCCAAACGGATCGTGGCCGCCGGCGGCAGCGCGGGTGGCCATCTGGCGGCGGCCGTGGCCACCCTGCCCTACCGCGGGCAGCAGAAGGACGTCGGCGACCGCTTTCGTCCGCACGCCCTGGTGCTGTTCAATCCCGCCCTCGTGCTGGCTCCGCTGGAGGAGCGGCAGCTGACGCCGCGCCAGGAGATCCGCGTCCAGGGACTGGTCGAACGCATGGGCGACAAACCGGAGGCTGTGTCGCCATATCATCATTTGAGTAAGAGCCTGCCTCCCACGCTGATCCTGCATGGCGAAGCCGACACGACGGTTCCGTATGCCACGGTCGAAGCCTTTGCCGAGCGAGCCAAGGAACTGGGCGCCGATTGCACCCTGGTCGGTTATCCAGGACAGACGCACGGATTCTTTAATTACAGCCGCAATCGCGAGCAGTATCAGGCGACTAGCAACCGGATGATCGCCTTTCTCGAAAAGCTGGGCGACCTGCCCGCCGTGCCGTAGCCCGCACGCAGCATAAGCCAGCGCCGTGCAGTCCGAGTACGTCCCGGGGTCCACGCCCCCGGGGCCAAGGGGCGAGCAGGCTGCTAGTCAGCCACGGGGCTTTGGATACAATCCACTGTTTCCACTGTTCGTTGGCAATTTGGCACTGGCACACCGACCGCGGCGCTCCGAGCGTCGGCGGCGGTCCGGTATTTTGGAACGCTGTATGAACTCTCCCGCGCAGACGACCCCGCTGTTCGACTGGCATGTTCAAGCCGGAGCTCGCATGGCCGAGTTCGCGGGGTACCAGATGCCGATTCAATACACGTCGATCGTCGGCGAACACACGGCGACGCGTTCGGCAGCCGGTGTCTTCGACATCTCCCACATGGGGCGGCTGCGGTTCGAAGGCCCGCGCGCCGACCAACTGCTCGATCATCTGCTCACGCGGCGGGTGACCGACATGCAAACGGGAATGGTTCGCTATTCGCTGATGTGCAACGAGGACGGGGGCATTCTCGACGACGTCCTCGTCTCCTGTATGGAGAGTCCCAGCGGTCGCCAGTTTTTTCTGCTCGTCGTCAACGCGGGCAACCATGCGAAGATTCTCAAGTGGATCCAGCCGCACGTGGCGGACTTTCCCGACGTCCAGTTTCGCGATGCCACGGCCGACACGGCGATGATCGCGATCCAGGGCCCGCGGGCTCGCGAGATCGCCGGTCGGTTGCTGCCGGCGAAAGTGGGCGATCTACGTTACTATCGCGGCGCGGTCACCGAACAGTTCGGCAAGCCCTGCATCGTGACGCGGACCGGGTACACGGGCGAGGATGGATTTGAGCTGATCGTCCGCGCCGAAAACGCTCACCGCGTGTGGGAAAACCTGCTGCTTGCCGGCCGCGAAGCGGGACTGGTACCGGTCGGCCTGGGTGCCCGCGATACGCTGCGATTGGAAGCCGGCATGCCGCTGTACGGTCACGAGCTGAGCGAAGATATCGATCCCTACCAGGCCGGTCTGGGATTCGCAGTCAACCTCGACCAGCGGCAATTCATCGGCTCGGCCGCCCTGGAGCGCAAGCGTGACAGCACCCAACTGGCCGTGCGCGTCGGATTGACGCTCGAGGGACGCCGCGTCGCCCGCGAAGGAGCGCCGCTGCTAGACAGCGATTCGCGTCGCGTCGGCGAAGTGACCAGCGGCACCTTCTCGCCGTCGCTCGGTCGCCCGATCGCTATGGCCTACGTCGCGCCGGCGGTAGCAATTGCCGGACAATCGCTCGAGGTCGATATTCGCGGCTCGCAGACGCCGGCCACGATCACCAAACTTCCCTTCATCAAACGCACTTCTTGATTGGCAAAGGATAGCTCCGTGGCACCCGAGCAACTTAAGTACAACCCGTCGCACGAATGGGTCGGCGTCTCCAACGAAAATGGAGAGCGCATCGCTGTGGTTGGCATCACGGCATTTGCGCTCGAGCAGTTGACCGATCTGGTCTACATGGCGCTGCCGAAAGTTGGACAAAAAATAACTGCCGGCGAAGAATTCGGTGAAGTCGAATCGGTCAAGGCGGTTAGCCCGCTTTACAGCCCGGTCAGCGGCGAAGTTGTCGCCGTGCATAGCGAGCTGGTCGACCATCTCGATTCGCTGGCCGGCGATCCCTACGGCAACGGCTGGATCCTGAAAGTAAAACTGGCCGACGACGACGGGCTCGATCGGTTGCTGAGCTTCGAACAATATCAACAGCAGTGTGCACAGTAATGGCGTATCTTTTCAACACGCCCGAAGACCAGCAAGAGATGCTGCGGGCGATCGGGGCCGGTTCGATCGATGACTTGTTTGCCGGAGTGCCCAAGGAGTTGCGGCTGGCGCGACCCCTGGCCATCCCGGCTCCGATGGCCGAAGCGGAACTGACGCGGCACATGACGCAGTTGGCGGCCCGCAATCAGGGAACCAGCCAATTGGTCTGCTTCCTCGGCGGCGGAGCCTACGACCACTTCATCCCGGCCACCGTCGATGCGCTGGCTGGCCGCGGCGAGTTCTTCACCTCGTACACGCCCTACCAGCCCGAGGTCAGCCAGGGCAACCTGCAGGTCATGTTCGAGTACGAAACCATGATCTGCCAACTGACCGGCATGGACGTATCCAACGCCAGCCTCTACGACGGCGCCAGCGCGTGCGTCGAAGCGGTCCTGCTAGCCCTGTCGATTTCTCCCGCGCGGCGGCGAGTGATCGTCTGCGAAAGCCTCCATCCGGAGTATCGCCAGGCACTGAGCACCTACCTGCAGTTCCTCGACGCGGAATTGACGACGTTGCCCACGCCCGACGGCTGCGTGGACCTGGAGCAGCTGCGCGACCAACTGGACGATCGGGCCGCGTGCGTCGTCCTGAGCCAACCGAACTTTTTCGGCGTCGTCGAGGACCTCGCCCCGGCAGCAGCCCTTGCGCGCGAGTCGGGAGCGGTGGTCGTGGCGGTAGCCGATATGCTCAGCCTCGGCCTGCTGAAAAGCCCGGGTGAGTGGGGAGCCGACGTGGTCGTCGGCGAAGGCCAGCCGCTGGGCATCCCGCTGCAGTTCGGCGGCCCCTATCTGGGCATCATGGCTTGCCGCGAGTCGCTCGTGCGACGGATGCCGGGGCGCATCGCCGGGCAAACCACCGACCGCGCCGGCCAACGCTGTTGGGTGCTCACCCTGCAAACGCGCGAGCAACACATTCGCCGCGATAAGGCGACCAGCAACATCTGCACCAACCAAGGCTTGCTGGCCCTGCGAGCCACAATCTATCTCAGCCTGCTCGGCCCGCAAGGGATCGAGGAAACCGCAGCCCAGTGCGCCTGGAAGACGGCTTATCTCCGCGAGCAACTGGCGGGCAATCAGCGCTGGGAAGTAGCGCTCGGCGGCGCGAACTGGCGCGAGCTGGTGCTGCGCGACCAGGCGAACGATGTCGAGTCGGCCGTCTCCCACGCGCGCAGCCACGGCCTGCTGGCCGGATTGCCGCTGGGACGCTGGTATCCGGCGATGAACGATTGCCTGCTGGTCGCCGTCACCGAAAAACGCTCGCGCAGCGAAATCGACCAACTGGTCGACGTCCTTTCCCACGCGCCCAGCCCACTGGAGTCCACCCGTGCGTAACGTTCAAGCGACGCAGTTGATCTTCGAACTTTCGCGGCCAGGACGACGTGCGCACCTGCTGCCCGAATGCGACGTACCGCAAGCTGAAATGGCCAGCCTCTTGCCGCCGCAAGCCTTGCGCAGCGCCCCGCCGCCACTGCCCGAGGTAGCCGAAGGCGATGTCGTTCGCCATTTCACCAACCTCTCGACTTTGAACATGTCGGTCGATACGCACTTCTATCCGCTCGGCTCCTGTACGATGAAGTACAACCCCAAGCGGAATGAACGCCTGGCCTCTCTGCCGGGCATCGTCGATCTACATCCGCTGGAGGACGACAGCGCAACGCAAGGCATGCTGGAGCTGCTCTACCAGCTGCAGCAGTACCTGGCCGAGATCTCCGGCCTGCCGGCTGTTTCACTCCAGCCAGCCGCCGGCGCGCATGGCGAACTGACTGCTTTGATGACCGCCTCGGCGTACTTTCGTCATCGCGGCGAGGACCGGCGCACGGTACTGGTGCCGGACAGTTCGCACGGCACCAACCCAGCCAGCGCGAAGGTGATCGGACTGGAAACCGTCACCGTGCGCAGTCGAGCCGACGGGTCGGTCGATCTGGATGACTTGCGCTCGAAGGTGAATGCGCAGACGGCCGTCTTCATGATCACCAACCCGAGTACGCTGGGTCTGTTTGAAAAACAAATCAAGACGATTGCCGAACTGGTCCATGCCGCGGGCGGATTGATCTATTTGGACGGCGCCAACATGAATGCGATTCTAGGCATCACCCGCCCGGGCGACTTCGGCGCCGACATGATGCACTACAACCCGCACAAAACCTTCAGCGGTCCGCACGGCGGTGGCGGCCCAGGCGCCGGTCCGATCTGCGTTCGAGATTTTCTCGAGCCCTACCTGCCGGTGCCGCGCGTCGAAAAAGATGGCGACCGTTATCGGCTCAATAGCGATCATCCGCACAGCATCGGCCGAGTGCGCAGTTTCTTCGGCAACGTCGGCATCCTGGTGCGAGCCTACTGCTACATTCGCACTCTTGGGGCCACGGGCCTGCGCGAGGCGAGCGAGCAGGCGGTGCTCAATGCCAATTACCTCCGCAGCCGGCTGGAGAAGTGGTTGCAAGTTCCGCACGCCGGCCCCTGCATGCACGAATTCGTCGCTTCGGCCGCGCAGCTGAAGAAACAGCGCGGCTTGACCGCCATGGATCTGGCCAAGCGGCTGCTCGACTTCGGTTTTCACGCTCCGACGGTTTATTTTCCGCTGACCGTGCCGGAAGCGGTCATGATCGAACCGACAGAGACCGAAAGTAAAGAAACGATGGATGCATTCGTGCGAGCAATCGAAGCGATTCTCACGGAAGACCCCGCCATCGTGCACGAGGCACCCCACTCGACAACCATCAGCCGCCCTGATGAAGTTTCGGCGGCGCGAAAGCCAGTGATGCGATGGACGGCTACGCCTGGATAGACGAGGCTCGCGACGGCGAGTCGAACATGGCCATCGACCGGCGGCTGCTCGAAGCCGCCGAGCGTGAGCAGTGCGCGCTGCTGCGACTGTACCGTTGGCGCGAAGCCACGCTATCGCTGGGACATTTTCAGACCGCCGACGATCGCTCGAGCCATGCTGCAAGCGCTGGATTACCGATGGTCAAGCGGGCCAGCGGCGGCGGCGCGATCGTGCACCATCACGAATGGACCTACGCGATCGCCCTGCCGGTCGGCAGAAACAAGATCGGCGCGGCCACGCATCTTTACGACGCGATCCATGATTCGCTGGTCGCAGGACTCCGCTCGCAGGGCTGGAACGCGCACAAGTGGAGCAGCTGCGACGAAGCACCGGCCAAGGAGAAGGCCTCCCCCTTTCTCTGTTTCCAGCGGCGAAACTGTGGCGACATCGTGTGCGAAGGAGCCAAGGTCGTCGGCAGCGCCCAGCGGCGTTTCGGCTCGAGCGTGCTCCAACACGGCAGCCTGCTCTGCTCGACCAGCCCGTTCGCTCCCGAATTGCCAGGTCTAACCGAGCTGCCGCGCACCGGCATCGATTTTGCTATCACCGAGCTTGCAGGCGGCGCGGCTGATCGCTTGGCGCAGTCGCACGCCGGAGGAGACGGGCGACTTACGGGAAATTCAGGCGGCATTGCAGGTGGGGCTGGGGAGAAGACGACAGCCGCAGAGCAAATTCGATTTTCAACAAAATCGGATCTCGAGAGCGAAAATTTTGGATACGTTGTGCTATCTTGGGTAGTTGCCCCAATGCTAAAGAGCCTGGACGTTTCTTGGAAAGAAAACGCAGGTCCGCCCGAGCTAGCCAAGTTGTGGAGCGATGCCGACAGTGCGAGCCAGGACGCGCTCGTACGCACTCGTCGGAACTGAGGGATCGGCCAATCGTTCGGTGGTCATGATTCGTGGAGGCGTAATGTGCAGATTCAACTGAAAGTTCTCACCGGCAGCAGCGAAGGGAAGCTCGTACCTGTCACGCAGGAGAAGTTTCTGATCGGGCGCAGCGATGAATGCCAGCTTCGCCCCAAGAGCGATTCGATTAGCCGCCGCCACTGTGCCCTCGTGCAAAAAGATGATCGCGTTCTGCTGATCGACTTGAAGAGCCGCAATGGCACGATCGTCAACGGCAAGAAACTCGACCCGGCCAAGGCCAAAGTCCTCAAACACGGCGACCGCATTCAAGTCGGCAAACTGGAAT
>JBQCJB010000017.1:0-3496 GCA_051953155.1 Aureliella sp.
GACATCGCTCTCGACTGCGGCCGATGCCCCGGCTACCAACGCGCAGCAGCGACCGGCAAACACCGTTGGGACAGTCCAACATTCACGTACCCCTTTGCGATGAGAAGCCGTAGCGCGGTCGGCGCTTTGATTCTATCGCGAAGGGCAGGGGTACGTCGCTGGCAAAGTCACAAAATTGACGACGCGCGCGGCTAAGAACTCAGCGAAGGTTCAGCAGAGACTATTCGCCGCTGTCGAGGTCGACCGAAATCGGCTCGTGGACGATCCGCCCCAGGACATCGGCCCCGCGGCGCGTGCCGCACTGCGGCCAGCCGCCGATCTCAGACAGTTCCGGCATCAGTTCGACCAGTTGCTCCCGAAGCATTCTCGAAAGGCGTTCGAGCCGGACATTGCCTTCGCAGGCTTCGCACAGGGAAACGACTGTTTTCATGATCCGGACCAACTTGGCCCGTTCCTTGACCGGCCGCGACAAGGTCTGGCTTTCATCTTCCAAAAGATCGATCAATGGTACGTCCAGCGCGCTTTGCCACATCCTCAGCGTGCTGAGCAGGAGGTCGGTACCGGGATCCTCTTGCCGCCGCAGTTCTTTGACTTCCACCCCTGTCCGCCGAGAAATCGTGCGCAGTGAGACGCCCTGTTGGTGGCGCACTTGGGCCACCCGATGTAGACCGCCGGATGGATGGGGCGCATCGGCGCGGAGAGACTCGCCCGCCTGAGCGGCCTCGCCGGCTGGCTACGCGCGGCCGGCCGTAGGATCGGTCTGCGGAACCAACGACAAAGGCTGTGCACTGCCAGGATCGACCGATGAAAACGCCGTGGGCATTCCAATCTCCTTATGTGCCACAACTCTCACTCACAACGGAGAGGACCGGCCGGCGGCACATTCCGACAAGATAGCCTTTTAGAATAAGGCCTTCCAGAAAAAGTTCCGAAAGATTTTCCGAAATGCGGCCCGGGACAGCCCATCAACGGAAAAAACTACGCGTTGGCCGCGCCGCGCGGGGCGATCGAGATCAGGCGATTGAGACTACCGCTGGCAAAGCCTTCGAGGTCTAGGGTCACGTAGCGGAAGCCCAGTTCGGCCAGTCGCTTAATCAGTCGCTCGCGAACCGGTCGCTCGGTCAAGCGGCCAATTTCGTCCAGCGGTACCTCGAGCCGGGCGAGATCGTCGGAGTGGAGCCGAACGCGAAAGTTGGTCAGGCCCAGCTCGCGCAATTCCGCTTCGGCCGCTTCGACCATGGCCAGACGCTCCGGCGTGACGGCCACACCATAAGCGAGCCGCGATGCCAGGCACGGGCTGGCCGGCTTGTCAGCCACCGGCAGATGCCAGTGCGCGGCCAGCGCCCGCACCGACGCTTTATCGATGCCGAGTTCCGCCAGCGGGCTGCGGACGCCGTACTGGTTTGCGGCGCGGAGTCCTGGACGCCAGTCGCCGAGATCATCGCGATTGGTGCCGGTCACAACCCACCAACCCGCGTCGCGGACCTCGGCCCGCAAATGCAGGGACATGAAAAGATGTGATTTGCAGTGAAAGCAGCGCTGCGCGTCGTTCTTCTGATAGCCGGGATCGGTGCCCTCGGCGGTCGCCACCAGATGATGCGCGATGCCGATCCGCTTGGCCAGCTCAACCGCCAGCACCAGTTCCGAGCGCGCCAAGCTGGCGCTGTCGGCGGTGGCGGCAATGGCTCGCTCGCCAACTGCCAGATGAGCGGCTTGGGCGACGACCGCGCTGTCGACGCCTCCGGAGAAGGCCACCACGGCTCCCGGGCAATCCTTGAACCAATCCAGCAGCGACTGCTCGAGGGCCGCGGGTGTTGGCACGTGCGAGCCAGCCGGCTCAATTGGATCCGCGGCAGTCGTGGATTTCATCGCAGGTTCAGCCTTGGTCGTCTTGTTCCTTCGAGAACGGTTCCATGACCTTGGTATTCCGTTCGACTGCAATGACGACCGTCCGCTGCTGCACGCCGTCACGCGAACAGGCGACCGCCGGTAAGACTTGCCGGCGATCCGGGAACGGTAACCTCATAGAGAAAGTACCATCGCTGCGGAGCTTGACCGGTTCGCCGTTGAGCGTCACAAAGCCGTCGGGCACGGTTGAACCGTAGACGTACAGCTCGACTTCCAGGTCGAAATGAAAGCCGCCGCGGCCTCGGAAAGCCGTCTCGGCACCCGAGCCATACTGAACCAATTGCGGACCGCCCATGGAGCGTTTGAGCCGATCCTCGAAGACTTCCTGCAGCTCGGTCGTTTCTTGCTCGCTGTCGTAACCGCCGCTGAGTGCAAACACGCGCTCGGCATCCCGCGCAATGTCGCTCCAGTGGTCATCGGCCGCTTCGCCCGCGCCCGGGGTGGGCGTGCGGACGATGTTACTTTTGGCCAGCATGTGAAAGCGGTTGCCCGAAAGGTATCCGATCATCACACGGAAGCGGCCGGGCGTTCCGTTGAGATCGATATACCAGTTCCGGACACCGCCGTGTATCACGATATCGCGCTCGATCGTCTCAGCGGCGCTGGTAGTGCCGCTATCATCCAGACGCAACAAACGCAGGATCGGTTGGGCATGATGCCAATGTTCGGCCATCGCGGCCCGTGCGCGCTCGACGGCGCGGCGGGTGATGTCCCAGGTAACCTGCAGCCAATACGCATCGCGCACGAGCAACACGATGCGATCTTTCTGCTGCTGTTCCTCGGGCGGTTCAGCCTTGGGAGTTTCGACTTTCTTGACCTCGGTGAATTCGCGGGACAAATCCTTGGTCGATTCCCGCTGCAGTTGCAGCTCGCGGATGCGCTGCAAAACGGCCGGATTGGTCGGGGGCGTCGAAGGCTTGACCGGCTTGCGCGCGGTCGCCGGCTTCTTCGAGCTAGCTGCGACTTTCGCGGTTTCGTTCTTACCGCTGCCTGGTTTGGGCGCGGCGTGAGAACCATTGGCCTTGGCCGCGTGAGACGTCTTGCCGTTGTCGGCGTGCAGCAGCTTTGCAGCCAGTTTTCCAGAGGAGGCTTTGCTTGCCGCGCTTTTTGCAGCCGGCTTTACAGCAGCAGCGCCGTGCTTGCCGGTCGGCTCTTTGACGCTCGAGCCGCCAGACTTTTTCGCCGGTTTAGCGGTCGCAGCCCACTTCTTTCCTCCGCCGGTGGCTTTCTTCTCAACGGCGGCCGACTTCTTGCTCGTCGCCAGCGCCTTGCTAGAAGCCGCCGGCTTGATCGCCGGTTTAGAGGCCGCTCGCGCAGACGAGCCGGCGGATTTCTTGGCCATTTTTCCGGCGTTGGCAGCGCTCTTGGTGGCTGCCTTCTTGGCTGCTGTCGGTTTCGCCATCGTTTTCTTTGCCATCAACTTGGGAGCCGTCTGAGAGGACGGAGACTTCTTGTGCTTGACAATCGCGGCGACCAATTGGTCCTTGCCCAGCGAATTCCAACCGGACACGCCCAGCCGCTTGGCCATCTGCGCCAGGTGGTTCTTGGTCTGAGTTTTTAGGTCGGCAGACGTGATCAACATCAAGCT
>JBQCJB010000018.1:0-2149 GCA_051953155.1 Aureliella sp.
AGGGCAATTCAGAACACGAGGCAATCACCGGGATTGGAACTCGATAGTGCTCGCGCCGAACGGGCGGGTCGCGCTGACCGACAAGCACCTTCGTCATTGCCCGTGTACGGGCCGGAGTTAGGCTCGAGGCGGCGAAGATCGAAGGCAGCAACACGGCCGAGCCGCCGACGAAGTGAAGCGAGCGAACAGATGCCGAGGAATAAAAAATGCACCTCGGCGGCAACCTCAGGCAATCTGATCCACCGTCCACCGACCAGCTCGATAGGAAGCGTTATGGCAACCGTTCTCGAAGATCGAATCACCAGCGGCCAACGGATTCAGGGGCACCTCCTGCAATCGGCTCGCGTGCTTCAACGCACCGCCGAGGTGTGCCCGCATTCGATCTTGCATACTGCGGAACTGATCACCGAGTGCTTTCAACAGCGCGGCAAACTATTGATCTGTGGTAACGGAGGCAGCGCTGCCGAGAGCCAACACTTGGCAGCAGAGTTCACTCATCGCCTCAGCGCGGCCGTCATTCGCCGTGCGCTACCGGCGCTCGCGCTGACGACTGACACATCGTTCCTGACGGCGTTCGCTAACGACGATGGCTACGAGCGCGTCTTCGCTCGCCAGGTTGAAGCGCTCGGTCAGCCGGGCGACGTCCTCTTGGGGATCAGCACAAGCGGGAATTCCGCGAACGTTGTTGCGGCCATGCACCAAGCGCACGCCCAGGGACTAAAGACCATCGCTCTTACCGGCGCCAGTGGCGAGATGGTGCGGATTGCCGACGCGGCGATCTGCATTCCCGCAACCGAAACACAGCCAGTTCAGGAGGCCCAACTGGCTGTGCTGCATATTCTGTGTGCCTTGGTAGAAACCGCCTTCGTCACCGAGTTAGGCAGCGACGCGATCGCTGCCGCCGGTTGAAGTTTCGGCAGCCTCAAGTGGGCTGGACAGTGCGACACGCGCGGAGGTGCGCTGCGCAGGCGAGCGGAGATGGCGGACTAGTTCCGAGAGCGACTGCGATCCGACTTCTTCGACTCGACTCAGCAAAGCAAAACCGAACAATTTGCCGACGCCCGAGAGAAAGAATACCAGTTGGATGCCCGTAAGGGACGCACCGCCCAGAATCCACTCGCCTTGCAGCTGCATGGCCAGCCAGCCACCAAAGATCGCGCCCAAGGCTCCGATGCCGCCGGTGGCCGCGTTGAAGAGGGCCATGTAGGAAGCACTGTTGCGGTTGGGAACGATTTTCAGCAGGAAATTATTCGGCCCCATGGCGATCGGAGGATTGAACATGGCAAAGACATGCACCGGTAGCAGTAGCCACAGCGTCTGCGGGTGGATGGCCAACCAGCACAGCGGTAGCAGGGCGTCAAACAGCGTTGCCAGCAGCACCACCGGCCGCACGCCAAAGCGGAGTTTGAGTTTAGTCCAAGCGCCGTTGAGCGCCAGGGCGATGAGACTGCCGGCGGTTGCCAAGGCGGTGACTGCCCAGAATGGCACGTGCAACTTTTGCAGCATGTAGACCGCATAAAACGGAGCTGCCATTTGCGTGGCGAATTGCCAAACCGAGTACCCGGTCAGCAGGCGGCGATAATTGTGCAAACGCAGCGGCTCGAGCAGTTGTCCAGGGCCGGCGCCGGTGGCGGGTTCGGAATTGTCCGCCGGCGGAATTTTGCCTAGCAGGTACGCCCCAATGACGCCACACAGCATGGCAATCCCGAAGACGGTCAGAAAGCCGCTGGTCGACGCATTCGTTCCATCGCTCCACCACGAAATGAGACAGGCCGCGGCCAGGCTCATCCCCAGCGATAATCCCGAGTTATATAGATTGCGGCGCGAGAGGAACGTCACTCGGCCTTCTTCGGGGATCAGCCGCTTGGTCCAGTCGAGCCAAGCCAGGCCACCGATCGAAGCCAGGCCGTTGGAAATCGCCAACAGGCCGATCACCACCCAGGCCTGTGCTTCGGCCGGCCAGCTGGCCAGGCACATCGGCACCAGCAGGAGTGGAAACCACAGCAAGCGACTCGACCAGGTGGCGAGCATGCACAGCCGCTTGGACTTGGCGGTCCGGTTCAGGATCGGCGCGCCGACGAACTGGGCTGCATTGCATAATGTCGGCAATTCGGCCCTGATCCCGATCTGGAGGCGCGAGGCACCCCAT
>JBQCJB010000019.1:0-4560 GCA_051953155.1 Aureliella sp.
CCCGAATCCAATCCAGCCGTGCATTGACGCATTCATGAGAAAAGGTATTTCGGGAAATGGTCGAGGTTAAAGTTCCAACGGTCGGTGAATCCATCCAGGAAGTCCAAATCGGTCAGTGGCTGAAAGGCGAGGGCGAATGGATTGCCAAGGATGAAAACCTGGTCGACCTGGAAACCGAAAAGGCGTCGGTGCAAGTGCCCTCGCCCGTAGCGGGCATCGTGCGCAACATCCGCAAGCGCACCGAAGAGTTCGCCGGCATCGGGGAAACCATCGCCGATATCGAACCGTCCGAAGCTCCCGCACACGCGTCCAGCCAGCCGGCAGCCAGTTCGCCAACAGCCAACGCTTCGGCCGCCAGCAGCAGCCCCGCTGGCGAGGCTCGCGTCATGCCCGCGGCTCGACGCATCATGGACGAAAACGCGCTTTCTCCGAACGACGTTCGCGCCACCGGACCGGGCGGACGCATTCTCAAAGAGGATGCGCAACAAGCGGTCGATGCCAAGCGGGCCAGCGAACCGAAGAAGCCGACCGTCGAACGCGCAGCTCCCAGCAGCACCTCGCTAGAGACCGCGCCCGCACGATCCGCCTCGACCAGCCTGTCCGCCTCCACTTCCGGCACTCCGGAACGCATGGAGGAGGTCAAGCCGCTGAGCATGATCCGCAGAACGATCGCCACGCGACTGGTGCAGGCGCAGCAAACCGCTGCCTTGCTGACGACTTTCAACGAAGTCGACATGAAGCCGGTGATGGATCTGCGACAGAAGTATCGCGACGCCTTCCAGGAACGCCACGGCGTCAAGCTCGGGTTCATGTCGTTCTTCGCCAAGGCGAGCGTCGAGGCCCTGCGGCGCTTCCCGGCGGTCAATGCCGAAATGCGCGGCAACAACATCGTCTACCGCCACTATGCCGATATCGGCATCGCGATCGGCGGCGGCAAAGGACTGGTCGTCCCGGTGCTCCGCAACGTCGAACGCATGTCGTTTGCCGATGTCGAACGCACCATCGGCGATTACTCGCGCAAGGCGATGGAAAATCGTTTGATGCCCGAGGACCTCGAGGGCGGCACCTTCACCATCAGCAACGGTGGCATCTACGGTTCGCTGCTCAGCACGCCGATCGTCAATCCGCCGCAAAGCGCCATCCTCGGCCTGCACGCGATCCAGGAACGCCCCGTGGCCCGCGATGGCCAGGTCGTCATCCGGCCGATCATGAACCTCGCGCTGACCTACGATCATCGAATCATCGACGGCCGCGAGGCGGTAACTTTCTTGAAGACGATCAAAGAAATCGTCGAAGATCCGACGCGGCTGTTCCTGGAAGTCTGATCAAGTTCAGCGGTCGGGCGCGACTTCGAACGTCGCCCAGGTTCCGGCGGCCGGGGACCACTTTTGCGTGTGGTCGGTGATGTAGCGTTTCATCTCCAAAGCGATGCGGTCGCGGAACAGTTCCAGCTGAGCACGCTCTCCTTCCGCCTCCAGTTCCACGCGGCCGTCGACCAAATTGCGGACGCGACCGGCCACCGGGAAGTCGCGGGCCAGCCGCACCACGCTTGCGCGGAAACCGACGCCTTGCACGCGTCCTGAAAACCAGACTGTCAATCGTTGCACGCGAGTTCACCTCCAACTGCTATTGACGCTGCGGCGGGGAAGAACCTACCTTCCCGCCAACCATGCGTAGTTTATCGAGAAGGCACACCTGTTTGTTGGTCGGCTGGGGCGCGGCGAGCATCTGCTTGGCCCTGCTGGTGGTAGCGCGCGCCGCTGAACCGCCGGCTCTCACCAACGCAAACGCCGGTCCAGCCAAACGCGTGGTCTTGCTGAAGAACGATCGCTGTCTGAGCGGCGTAGTGCGGGAACTGGGCGATCAGGTCGTGATCGAAATCGACGACGGCGCTCGCGTCTCCAAAGCGACCAGCGACATCGAGTTCATTGCCGATGATCTGGCCGCCATCTACCAGCACAAGCTCGCCCGTTACTCGCATTTGGGGCCAGGCGAAAACATCCGCATGGCGCGGTGGTGCCTGGCCGTCGGATTGAATGAACATGCGGCTGAACATTTTCTAGCCGTACATCGAGAGGCGGCGACGAACTCATTGGTCCGGCAGTTGGGCGTCGAGCTGCGCGAGCAGTTGCTGGAAGATGCCGCTTTTCGCGAGTACCTGGGACTGCCGCCGTTGGAAGCGCCAGCCGCCGAGAGCGAGAAGGTGAAAATGGTCGCGGCCGGCGGCGAACCTCGCCTGGCTCCGCTCGCGCCGGCCGTGGTTGCGGCCTTCACCGACCAGGTCCAACCGATCTTGATCAACCGTTGTTCCCAGTCGGGATGCCACGGTTTTAGCGCCAGCAACAAATTGAAAATCATTGAACCGATCGGTACGGCGCGCGGGCGCATCTCGGAACAGAACTGCCGCAGCGCGCTGCAGTTTGTCGAAGTCGACGATTCCAACATGAGTGTGCTGCTGCGCTATGCGCTGGCCCAGCATGGCATCCAAAAATCACCCAGCATTGCGTCGCAGGAACAGAATCTGATCGAGACCTTGCAGAGCTGGACGACGTTCGCTCGCAATCCGGTCGTAGCAGCCGTCGAGACCGCGGCTGCAAGCAGTGGCGCTGCCTCGCCTGCGGTCTATACCTCGCGTCCAGGTACAGTTCCCGGTCCGGCACCCGGAGCGGGCGGTTTGTTGCCCGTCGGTCCCGACGCGGCCCAGCTGCGCGCGGTCCCGCGCGGATCGACCAACGCCGCGCCAACCGCTGGAGGACTTCCTTCCCGCCGCGAGATCGACGAACTGGACGATCAGGTTCGGCGGGCTTTGGGCGAACCGCCGCTACCGGCAGCCAGTCCTATCTCGCCTGCGATCGGGCCAGCCGGCGTGCGCCCGGCCGGTGCTAGCCTGCCGTCCATGACCGGCACGGCAACGGTCCAGGCGTCTACGCCCGCCCGCATGCCAGCCGATCCCTTCGATCCCGACGAATTCAATCGCGCAGCGGCCAGCAAAGCCAAGCCGTAGGCTGGGGATCGAAGCGGCCAGTGCTTGCGGCCGAATTTCCGCTCCCACTCCGCCGCACGCGCGCGGTCCGATCATGAGGCCCAGCGTCCAGACGAGGTCCACTAGTCGCCTTGGTTATCTGGACTAAAATGCCCACTCTCACAACCCTGCGGAAATTGGCTTTTTAGGAGTCCGAATTTTGTTGCGAACGCACACCTGTGGCGAGCTGCGTAGCGAACATGTAGGCCAGCGTGTGACGTTGTGCGGCTGGGTCGACAAGACGCGCGACCACGGACAGACGATTTTCCTGGACCTCCGCGACCGCTACGGCAAGACCCAGATCATGGTCAGTCCCGATAGCGGCACCGCGAACCTCGAGACAGCCAAGAAACTGCGCGGCGAAGACGTGGCGCTCTTCTCGGGCGTCGTCCGCGCCCGCCTGGAAGGCAAGAGCAACGAGAAGCTCGAAACCGGCGATATCGAACTGGTCGCCGACGAAGTTCGCTTGCTCAACCGCTGCCAAACGCCTCCGTTCTTTCCCAACCAGGAGGAACTGCCCGGCGAAGAAATCCGCCTGAAGTATCGCTATATCGACCTCCGCCGCGAAGCCATGCAGCAGACGCTGGTCTTGCGCAGCCAGATCATCAAGACGATGCGCGACTACCTGGACGAGCATCGGTTCGTCGACGTCGAAACGCCGATTCTCGGGCGGAGCACTCCGGAAGGAGCACGCGATTACCTGGTGCCCAGTCGCGTGCACTGGGGCAAGTTCTTCGCCCTGCCCCAATCACCGCAGTTGTACAAGCAGATATTGATGGTGGCCGGCTACGACCGGTACATGCAGGTCGCGCGCTGCTTCCGCGATGAAGACCTGCGAGCCGACCGCCAGCCGGAATTCACGCAGCTGGACCTCGAAATGTCGTTCGTCGATGCCGATGACGTGATGGGCATCATCGACGGCTTGATGCAGCGTTTGGCCAAAGAGCTACTCGGCATCGACCTGCAGCTGCCTCTGCCGCGGATGACCTACGACGAGGCCATGCGTCGCTTCGGGCACGATGCGCCCGACGTCCGCTACGGCATGGAAATTGTCGACTGTACCTCACTGGCCAAGCAGACCGAGTTCCGCGTTTTTCGCGCGACGGCCGACAGCGGCGGATTCGTCCGCGGCATCAAAGTCGAGAAGCGGGCCGAGGAATTTTCGCGCAAGCGCATCGACGAACTGACCGAGTTCGTCAAACACGATTTCGGAGCCAAGGGGCTCGCCTGGCTGCGCTGTGAGGCCGATGGTTCGCTCTGGTCCCCGATCAGCAAGAATCTCGAACCGGCAGTGCTCGAAGGCTTTCAAAAAGCCTTCGCGTGCGAGCCCGGAGATCTGGTGCTCCTGCTGGCCGACAGTTGGGAAGTCACTTGCAAGGGCTTGCACGGTCTGCGCAAGCGGCTCGGGGCCGAACTGCAACTGTACGATCCGAAGCAGATGCACTTCTCCTGGGTGGTCGAGTTTCCGATGTTCGATCGCGATCCGGAGGAAGACCGCTGGGTCGCCATGCACCATCCCTTCACGGCTCCGCGGCCGC
>JBQCJB010000020.1:0-10499 GCA_051953155.1 Aureliella sp.
CGAGATGGCAGCTGAGGATTTGTTGCAGGCTGAAAGGCACCATCCGCAAACTGGTCAGGATCAAGGTCAGCGTGCCGTCCAAGGTGGCCACCACGGCCGTCGGTCCTTGGTCGAACTGGACGATGCCTCCGTGCCGCGGGGCATCTTCGCGGAATTTTCCGTCGTGCAGCGAAACGATGCGAAGTTCTAACTCCAGCGGCGCCCCGTGCTGCGAGTCCGATTTGCCACCGACGCGCAAGTGAACCGCTTGCCCGATTCCTACCTGCTGGCAAGCGTGAACCGATTCGGGATCGAACAGGCACACCAGACTTGGCCCGAGGCGTCGGCGAAAGAGCTCGGCCGCCAGCGTCGTACCATCGGCAGCTGAACCGCCGCCGACATTGTCCCCCATGTCCAGCAAGCAGATTCGCTCCGACGGAGTGCTCTGGCAACTATCGAGGGCCTGGTCGACGCTCGTCAACTGGCCGCGTAGTTCTTCGCGGTTTGCCCATAGCCACCCGGCCAGTTCGCCAGCCATTTGTTCAGCCAGCGGCCGGTCATTGTCGGTAACGGCGATCGTCGCGGCGCCCATCTCGGCGACGTCGGCGTACGGAAACCCGAGCAAGATGCTGTTGGAAAGGACTCGCGCGTCGCGTTCAAGCTGTGCGTCGGCCAGACGATAAAGAGGCTGAAGATGCGGTTCGCTAGTGCACTGACGCTCGATGTTGATTACCAATGGCGGAAAGGTGGCCGCCATGGTGGGACGCACGCGGCCGGAGAGCGTGGCCACCATCAATCGCGCCGCCTCCAGCCCGCGCTGACGCTGATCGAGGTGTGGATTGGTGCGGTACGCGATGAGTGCGTCGCAGCTGTCGACCATCTGCTGCGAGAGATTGGCATGTGCGTCCAGCGTCCCAATGATCGGGACGTCCGCGCCGAGCAACTCCCGCAGTCCGGCTAACCAGGCACCGTCGGCATCGGGAAACCTTTGGCTGACCGCAGCACCATGCGGCGCGACGAGAACTCCGTCCAGCGGCCCGGCCGCGCGGATGTTGGCTGCGATGCGGTCGCGCAAGAATTCCAGCGTCTCAGCGGTGATGATCCCCGACGGGGTCGCCCGTGCAGCGAGCAGCGGCACAGCTTGGGCTGCAGAGGTTGCCGAGGCTTCGTCGATTCCAGCAAAAAAGCCGCCGATCTCATGATGGCTCTCGGCCAATGCCGCCCGCATCGCGTCGCCTTCGATCAGCAAGTCTTCGCGGAAACGCTCGAGTGTGGTCGGTTGGCGCACGAAGGTGTTCGATTCGTGCAATAAGGCTACGATACCGATGCGCATAGACTGGATTTCACGGCAGCGTTGATCAACAATAATCGGGCCCAAAGAGCGGCTTGAAAGTATGGACGACAACCGCGGGCGAAACAAGCATCGGGACACCTATCGCTATGCCTCGTTCCTTGGATGAACTTCGCCACCATCTCTACGCTGCAGTGGTGTCCGACGCGCTCGACAAACTGGGGTATCGTCATCAGTCGCCGCAAATTGGACTTCGCGCATTCACCGCGCCGGACAAGGTATTGATCGGTCGCTGCAAAACGACTTTGTGGGCTGACATGGTTCACGCGGACCCGCGGCCCTACGAACTGGAACTGAGGGCGGTCGATGAGTGCAAGCGCGACGACGTGTTGATCGCGGCGGCTGGCGGTTCGTTGCGCTCGGGCATCTGGGGCGAGTTGCTGACGACTGCTGCCAAGAACGGCGGCTGCGTCGGAGCGATCGTCGACGGCGCGGTGCGTGACGTCGCCAAAATCTCTCTCATGGAATTTCCCGTTTACGCCCGCGCGACGTGCGTCTATGACAGCTTGAACCGGCAGCGCGTCATCGACTTGGATGTACCCGTGGAGATCGGCGGTGTTGTCTTTTCGCCCGGCGATCTGGTCGTTGCCGATGCAGACGGAGTGGTCGTCGTGCCGCAAGCGGTCGAGGCGGAGGCATTGAAACTGGCGTGGGCAAAGGTCCATGGCGAAAATCGAACCCGCGAGGCCATCCGCCAAGGGATGAAAGCCGGAGACGTTTACCGCAAGTTCGGCATCCTCTAAACGAGCGCCAGTGACTTCTAACCTTTGTGCGAAGAAAGCGAAGAACAGCATGTGCTGCAGCCGTCCAGTCTCTCTTCCGGGCTCACGCTTTGTCCTGCTTGCGCTAGCCGTGTTCTCAGGCGCGCTCCAAACCACCGCGCTGGCCCAGTCCAGCGGCAAGAGCCAGGCGGCTGAGGCGACGATCGCGATCGTGGCCTGGAATATCGAAGGCGCTGGCAGCGACATGTCCACCATTCGAAAGCAGCTGGACGCGCTCGCACCGCTGGACATCTTCGCTCTGAGCGAAGTTCCGCCCGAGGCAGCGAAAGCGCTGTTTGCTACCAAGTGGGGCGACGAATCAGCGGCGATCGGCGAAACTGGTGGAGCGGGGCGGCTGATGATCAGCTGGAATCCGGTGAAATTCGACAAGGTCGCTGCGCACGAACTCCAGCGCATCGACGGCGAGGAATTCGCACCGGGCGTACAAACCGCGCCCCTGGTCGTCGAACTCCGGCATCGCGGCTCGGGCCGCAAATTCCAGGTGCTGATGAACCATCTGGCCCGCGGGAGCGACCAACTGCGGCGGCGGCAAGCCGAATTGCTGACCAGCTGGGCCGGCAAGCAAACTGAGCCGGTCGTGGCGGTGGGGGGATATAATTTTGATTACGATTTCATCAAGCGCCGAGGCAACGAGGCCTTTGATATCTTTCAGTCGAGCGACGTCTGGAAGTGGGTCGAACCTAAGCAGTTCGTCGATACGAACTGGGCCGACCGCAACCGCGACGGGAAGGACGACTATCCCGATTCGATGCTCGATTTCGTGTACGTGGCCGTGCCGGCCAAACAGTGGAAGGTCGAATGCGAAGTCGTCGTTCGCCCGGGCGATTTTCCTGACGACGACAAAACGTCCGACCAGCGTCCGATTCGCACCACTGTCCAGCTCCCCTGAGCAATTACTTGCGTCAACCAGCCTAGCGCGTCGCCAAGCACTTCGAAAGTGGCACGTTCGCTGCACGCCGACTTCGTTGTCGTGGTTGCGAAGTACCCGTTTCGATTCAAAGTGAGGTTGACCCTATGAAGACTACTACCCAAGTGATGGCGATGTGTGTGGCGACGCTGGTGTTCGCATTGCCAGCACGGACGTTTGCCGCGCCGCTCGACCAGAGCCACTTCCCTGCCGATGCGAAGTGGGTGATCCACGTCGATTTGAAAGCTTTGGGGGAGACGAAGCTCGCCGAGCGAGTCCGAGAGAATCGCGGCAGAATGCTGATTCCGATTCGGATGTGGCTGCAGAACCGTTACGGAATTGACCTGCGCGAGGGCCTCGATTCGGTGACGCTTTACAGCAAGGATTACGAGACGCACGCCGGCACGATGATCCTGCGGGCCGACTTCGATCAAAACAAAGTCCAGTCGAATTTGGAATCGCGGTCCGACGTGACCAAGCAGACGCATGGCCCGATCACTTTCTACGAGATTGATCCGCACCAGCGCGCCGCCCAAGGTTCGGCAGCCGAAACGAAGGCTGACCCCGATGACCGACCGGCTCGCCAGCGCGTTCGCCAACACGCGCATCACTATGACCGTCCGATGACGATTGTGTTGCTGGATGGCAAGACCGCGATTTTTGCTTCTTCCGACGAGCGGGCTCAGGACGCCGTCGCGCTGGTCCAGGGCCAAGCCAACGCCCCCAAAACTAAGGACTCGCCGCTGCTGAGCCACCTGACCGAAGGCACGATCTTCTACGGAGCCGCGCGCGACCTGGGGCGGATCGAGCAGCACGAGGGATTCTTCCCGATCTTGAGCCAGCACGACCAGATCTTCGTGGCCGCCGGAGTCAAGAATGATCAAGTCTTCAAAGACTTGACGCTGATCGCCCAGGACGACGAAGTCGCCAAACATATGGAGAAGGCGCTCGAAGGGCTCGACGCGCTCGGTATCGTGTGGGCCAAAGACAGCGAAGCGCTCAAGTCAGTTATCGAGCACCGCAAAATCACGCGCGATGGCAAAACCGTCGAGATGAAAGGTCAGGTCGATCGCGAAACGGCCGCCAAGGCAGTCGACGAGCTCTGGAACCGCCTGCTGATGCGTCTCGACCTGAACGATGCAGAAAAAAACGGCGCAGAGTAGGACAGCCGTCCCGGCTGTCTCAGCCCGTCCGGCTGTTGCCAAATCCCCGGCCTGTCTCAGTCCTGAATAAGTAGGACAGCCGTCCCGGCTGTCTCAGCCTGTCCGACTGTTCCCGAATTTTCAGCCTGTCCGGCTATCTCCGTATAGCCGGCATGCCTGGCCCGTCCAGCAATCCTCAACCGGTCAATCGCCTAAGCACATCGCGGCGCAGCAGCGCGGTTAAGGTTGCTGGGCGAAGGCCGCTTCCATGCCTTGCACCATTTGCTCGGGGGTCAGATCCTTGACGTGGGTCGCCAGCGACCACTTGTGGCCGAATGGATCCATCACGACGCCGTAGCGGTCGCCCCAGAACATTTCCTGAACAGGCATCAGCGCCGTCGCGCCGGCGGCGACGGCCCGCTCGACGGCTGCGTCGCAGTCGGTCACAAAGCGATGGATAGTTACGGGCGAACCGCCTAGCGCCAACGGATTCTCGCTCTTGCCCTCGCAGTAATCCGGAAAGTCGTCGACCAGAAAAATGGGCCGGCCGTCGAGCTGGATTTCTGCGTGCATGATGCGTTTGCCGTCAGGCGTCGGAATCCGGCGAACTTCCTGGGCGCCGAACGCTTTCTTGTAAAACTCGATCGCGTCGGCACAGGGCGAACAGCAGAGGTGAGGGATGATGCCTTCGTGTCCTGGAGGAATGGGACTGGTCATGGATGTCTCCCTTGGGTAATGAGAAGCCAAAAGTTTGCGAGCCTACCGATGGTTGAGCCGCAGGGATCAACCAAGTTTCTTTTAGCAGTAGTCGCCTCCGCAACTGGCCTTTCGACACCCCGGGGAAATTTTTCGAACTTTTGAGTCCAGCGCAAATCCGCACAGACAGCCGCCAATCCTTACTCGGCCTGGCGCAGCAGTTTTAAAGTGCCGGTGCCATTTCCGACCAACTGGTCAAACGTGCACTCGCGCGGACGCTTGTCCGCTCGCCAGCGGAGCAGCGACGTGCCGTGGCGGAAGCGGTCGCCGGTGAAGTGGTCGTACTCCACCTCGACCACCAGCTTCGGGGCCAGCGGTTTCCACTGGGCAGATCGCTTGGTGCTCCAGCGGCTCGGCCCACCCGGGGCCCTGCCGGTGAACCCTGGCGGCTGAATGAGCGGTGCCAATAGCTGGGTAATCTTTTCACGCTCGCGAGCCTTCATCGCCGAGGTAAATCCGACGTGGTGCAGCAACCCGTCTCGATCGTACAGCCCCAGCAACAGCGACCCGACCGTGTTCTTGCCCTCGCCGTAGCGAAAGCCGCCGACGACGCAATCGGCAGTGCGACGGTGCTTGATCTTCTGCATGCCGTTTCGATTGCCGGATTGATACGGCAGGTCGCGGCGCTTGGCAACGATACCATCCAAATCACCTCCAACGATCCGAAACCAACGTCTGGCTTCAGCCTGGGAATCGGTCGCTGGTGAAAGACGAATCGTATCTTGTCCCCGAAAGTATCGGGCAGCCAGTTTTTCCAATTGCATTCGCCGCCGGTCGAGCGTCTGATCGGCCAGCGACGTACCGCGTTGGCTGGCCAACAAGTCGAAGACGATCAGCCATGCAGGATGCTCGGATGCTAACTTGCGCACGCGACTGGCCGCTGGATGCACGCGGAGCAACAGGTCGTCGAACGACAGCCGTCCCTCGACGGGAATCACAATTTCGCCGTCGAAGACGAATTTGCGAATGCGCAGACTCAGCAGCCGGTCAACCAGATCCGGGAAGTAGCGGTTGAGCGGCTGGCCCGATTTCGACCGGAGATGCACTTCGTCGCCGTCGCGGAACGCCAGGCAGCGGAAGCCGTCCCACTTCGGTTCGTATTGCCATTTCGGTCCGGTCGGCATGTCGGCTACGAGAGTGGCCTCCATCGGAGCGAAGTCCAGCGGAACATTAAGCGTCATCGATCAGCTCCTGCAGTGCGAACCGTCCGCGCTTCGAGAGCAGCGGCTTCCACAAGTCGCCGAGGCGTGCAATTCGCGCCGGCATGTTTTGTAATGTGAAGTCCTCGATCGCCAAACCACGCTCCAGCTCAGCCCAAGTGATCGGAGCCGAGACCGTGGGCTCGGCGCGCGGACGAATCGAATAGACGCTGGCCAAGGTTCGCCCCCAAGCGTTCTGGTTGTAGTCCACCAACACACGTCCGGCTGGACGTTTGGCAATGCGATACTCCGCCGTGATCAACTTGGGGTGCCGGGCCTCGAGCGCCTGGGCGATGGTTTTGGCGACCGCCCAAACCTGTTTCTGCATCGGCCCGCGAACAATCGGCACGTAGACGTGGAGCCCTTTGCTACCGGAAGTCTTGATGCAACTGGGCATCTTCAGCGAATCGAGCAACTCGCGAACTGCGAAGGCTGTCTGGCGTACGTTTTCAAATTTCGCCTGCGGCCCCGGGTCAAGATCGAAGTGCAGGAAATCGGGGCGATCCACATCATCGCACCGCGATACCCAAGGATTCAAATCAATGCAGCCCAGGTTGATGATCCACAGCAGCGATGCCAGATCATTGACTACTGGAAACTCGATGACGTTACCCGATGCATGCGCGATGCTGCAGAGCGCAAGCCAAGGTGGATGTGGCGTTGGCACGCGTTTCATGAAAAAGAACTTTCCATGAGCACCGTTCGGATAACGCTTCATGACCATCGCCCGCTGGCGCAGATGCGGCAAGAGCGCTGGAGCAACCGCTTCGTAGTAGCGCAGCACATCCCCCTTGCTGACGCCCAGCTCGGGCCAAAATGCCTTTTCGAGATTTGTCAGCGCCACGCTATGGCGGCCGGCTCTGACTTTAACCTCGCTGCCTGCCTGCGGGATCAACGAGCCGCGTGAGCGACGCGGGCGCGAAACGCTTGGTTGCATGATAGGAATCACTCGATGGCGCCCGCAGTGGACTTCGCCGACCGAAGCGGCAGTAACACTGGAGATTTGCTAGCAACCAACATGCCAAGCTTCGGTCCAGCGCACCTGCGGCTCGACTCCCCGTGGCCTCGATTGCGGCGGCCAGCCCGCCGGCAAGCAAGCGCTGGCCCTTGCGGCCACTACGCGGATGTCCAGCGGCATAGTCAGCGGCGTAAGCTGCGCGGCGGTTAGCTGGGCGAAGAGATCCGGCTCGCGGGCGCGCACTTTGCATAACTTACTTTGATGAGTCACCGAATACGAATTTCGCCTTTCCCTAATGAGGAGACGAACCATGGCCAGAACACTCATGAAAGAGGCTGGGCGCGCGGTCACGAGCGCTGCCAAGAGCGTTGGCAACACGCTAGCCGAAGGTGCCGAGAAGGCCGCCGACGCGGTCAAGGAAATGACGGGCATGAAGCAGCCGGCCGAAGGGGATAACCTCGGCGTGGCCGGCATCAAGGAACACATGAAAGTCTTCGCCTCGTGCGGTACGCCGGTCGGCGTCGTCGACAGCGTCGAAGGCAACCAGATCAAGCTGACCCGCAAGGACAGCCTGGATGGCAAGCATCACTTCATTTCGACCAGCCTGATCGACCACGTCGACAGCCACGTGCATCTCCGCACCAACTCGATGGAGACGCAGCACAGCTGGAATACAGACGTTTCGCCCGGAGGTTGCTGCAAGCACTAAGCAGCGGCGCGGCATTGAGACATTGAGGCCCGAGAGAACCTGCTACGAAAACGTGGCAGGTTCTTTTTTTTGTGCTCACGGCGAGACAGCCTAAGCCGGTGCTGGCTTTGACGCATGGCGACATTATAATTTCTTTATCTTTTACCCCAGGGACAAATGGCACCCCAGGGACCTATGGTTTTCGGCTTCGGGATGCGTTTCGATGAAAAGGCTTGTCGCGGAGCAACGAAAACGGATCAAGCGCGCGTCGCCCCCGCCGCCTGCCAAGAATTCAATGGTGCGGCTAGCGATCATTGCCGCCGGGCTGTCGGCACTGATCCTGCTGCTGCTTGTGGTACTGCTTCCTCCGCCACCACCTGCCACCGAGCCGCGCACCGACGCAAGCTTTTCTGTCGCTGCCAGCGCGGAGGCGGATGCCGAGCCCGATGCGGCGCCGAGTCGTGCAAGCATCGTTTTGCCAACGACTCCGGTGGAGATCGATACGGCCGCCGAGCAAAAACAATTGCTCGACCAGGTCGAGCGCGCGGCCGAGCGCTATCCCGATGACGCGTCGGTCTTTCGCATCGGCGGACTGGCCTATAAGGAACTGTTGCAAACCGATCGCGCCGGCGAGCTGTTTCGCCGCTCATTAGAACTGGACGACCAGAACGCTGAGGTCTTAGGCGCCTATGCCGGGTTGTTACGGCAGCTCGGCAAGCACGAGGAAGCAGTCAGTGTGCTCTCGCGAGCAGTCGAGCGTGGCGTCGCGACCGCGCCGCTGCTAACGGCACTCGGCGAAGCCTACAGCGAAACGGGCGATTTGGAGGCGGCCGCCAAGTGGCTTGAAAAAGCGGTGGCTGCGGCGCCGGAGGCGCCTGCGGCGCATCTGGCGCTCGCCCAGGCGCTGGTCCAGCTGCAGCGGTTTGCAGACGCGGAGAAAGAGGCGCGTCTCGCGCTGCGTTCCGAGCCGAACAATCGCGCGGCCACCATGGCTCTGTCCACGGCGCTGATTCGCCAGGACAAGAAGGAAGAGGCACTCAAGCTACGGGCCGAGATGCCCAAGATCGACGCCCAGGTCATGCCCAACGACCAGCAATATCAGGCATCGTTTCGAACCTTTGCAGCCAGCACCTATTTCCTGCTAGCCGGCGTCTACGCCTCCCACGATGCGCCCGGCGAGGCTGAGCAGCTGGCCAGGCACTCGCTCGAGCTGGACCCCAAGTCGATCGGATCGGCCGTGTTGCTCGGCGAATTGCTGCGACGCCAAGGCCGTCTTCAAGATTCGCTCGTCGTCTATCAGCGGCTGACCGAGCTGCAGCCGGAAAACCTAGTCAACTTCCACAACCTGGCTAGCTTGGCTGTCTCACTTGGAGACCTGGCCTTGGCCGAGCAGACGCTCCGCCGCGCGGCCCAGGTCGACCCGTCCGGCAATGGCGAGCTGCAGCTGGCTCGACTGCTGCTCGGTCTGGGCAATGCCCCCGAAGCGGCGCAGCGTGCCCAGAAGGCGGCCGACCAGCTGGCCAGCGTCGATGCTTACCTGGTGCTGATCGCCGCCCATCAGGCCAACGGTGACAAAGCCGAAGCGCTAAAGGCCTACATGAAGGCCAAGGGCTCTTTTCCGAGCGATCCGCGTCTGGCCGCGTTCACCCCGTAAGAGATCGAAACAACCAATATGCGGGCTCCTCTGTTGCTGTTGCCAGCCTACCTGCTGCTGCCGGTGTCGTGGATGTGCCTTGCACTCGCGCCGGGGCTAGCGCAGGAAGCGATTCTATTCGCCGATTCAACCCAGTCGTCTCATCTCGGCTTCCGGCATGAGGATGGCGCCGACGACGAGGGGTACCTCGTCAGCTTGATGGGTAGTGGGCTCGCCCTGTTCGACTACGACAACGACGGACGGACCGACGTCTATTTTCTTAACGGTCGAGCGCTGCCGTTTCGGGCGGAAGCCACTCCGAGCGCTAACGGCCTGTTCCGCAATCTAGGCGAGAACCAGTTTTCCGATTACTCACGGCCCAGCCGTAGCAACGTGAGCCTTTATAGCTTGGGCGTCGCGGTCGGTGACATCGACAACGATGGCTTCGCCGATGTGGCCCTTTCGAATTTTGGATCGATCACGCTGCTGAGGAACGCTGGAGATGGAACGTTTTCGGATCAGACAACGTTCGCTGGCCTGGCGCAAGCCGGCGTCGCCTTCGGAGCGGGCGTCGCTTTTCTGGACATTGAAAACGACGGTGATCTCGACTTGTACGTGGCCGATTACGTCAATTTCACTTTCGAACGCTACCAGGAACTGGCTCCCGCATCCTTCCCCTATCCGCCGGGACCTGAACAGTTTGACCATCGCGCCGACCATCTGTTCAAGAATAACGGCGACGGCACGTTCGTCGATTGGAGCGAACCGTCGGGCATCGCTCAGTGGAAGAGCCCGAGCATGGGCGTCGTCTGCGGCGATTTCGACGGCGATGCCGACACCGACATCTTCGTCTGCTGCGACGCTCGGCCGAACCTGCTGTTTCAAAACGATGGCCAAGGCGTGTTCACGCAGGCTGCGGAGTTGGCCGGCGTGGCGTTCAGTTCCACCGGAATTCCAGTCGGCAGCATGGGCGCCGAGCCGGGCGACGTCGACAACGACGGTGCCGAGGATCTGTTCATCACCGATTATTCGGCTCAGCTGCCCATTCTGTTCAAGAACCTTGGCGAGCTGGGGTTTGAAGATGCCAGCCGCCGCAGCCGGGCA
>JBQCJB010000021.1:0-4921 GCA_051953155.1 Aureliella sp.
ATGCCACCGGCGCGATCTACGGCATCGGCACGGACATCACCGAGTGCGTGCGCATCGCGCAGATGATCGACAAGCACGGCGAAATTTTTCTCACGCGCGTCTACACGCAGCAGGAAATCGCTTATTGCTCGGCGCGGAAAGCGGCCACCCAACATTACGCCGGCCGCTGGGCCGCCAAGGAAGCGGTCCTCAAAGCCATCGGCACCGGCTGGTCGCGCGGCATTCACTGGACCGACATCGAGGTCGTCAACGCGGTTGGCGGCAAGCCGTCGATCGCCATCGGCGGCGAGGCTCGCGAAATCTGCGACCAGCGCGGCATCGGCAGCATATTGATCAGTATCTCACACACGCGCAACTATGCCGTCGCCTACGCTACGGCCCTGTACGCATAAAAAGAGCACCTTCGAAAGGACAACGACTCCTATGGCTCGAAAGATGGTACTGCTGACTTGGGGCTACTCGAATCCCCGGACGGCCAAGACCGCAGCCGGACTGTTGCGCTATTGCCCGCAGGAATGCGTGGCCGTGTTCGATCCGGACAACGCCGGCCGCAAGGCGCGCGAGTTCCTCGATGCAGGTGGCGAAACGCCGATCATCGGCCGGCTGGACGAAGCCGCCGGCGCGAACACGCTGGTCATGGGCATCGCGCCTCCAGGCGGGCGCATTCCGGACGCCTGGCGAGCTGTCCTGTTCGAAGCCATCGATCGCGGCATGGATATCCTCAGCGGTCTGCACGATTTTCTCTCCGACGATCCGGAACTGACCGCCGCAGCCGCTCGCCGTGGCACACGGATCACCGACGTGCGCAAAAACAACTTCCGCCAGATCGCTCGCCGCGACGGGCTCAATCCCAACTGCCTCCGCGTGCACACGGTCGGCCACGACTGTAGCGTCGGCAAGATGGTCGTCAGTCTGGAAGTGGCCAACGGTTTGAAAGCTCGCGGCGTCGATGCTCAGTTCGTCGCGACTGGACAGACCGGCATCATGATCGCCGGCAGCGGCCTGCCGCTGGATTGCATTGTGGCCGATTTCGTGGCCGGCGGCGCCGAACATCTGGTGCTGGAGAACCAACATCACGAAGTACTGCTGATCGAAGGGCAGGGGAGCCTGGTCCATCCGTCCTACTCGGGCGTGACGTTGAGCCTGCTGCATGGCTGCTTGCCACATGCGATGATTCTGGTCTTCGAAGCAGGCCGCACCTCGGTCGGCGGCATCGAACAAGTGCCCATCCCGACGCTACCGCGCATCCGCGAACTGTTCGAGACGATGGCCAGCATCCATCAGCCGTGCGTCACTCTCGGAATTGCGATGAACGGCCGCCGCATTCGCCCCGACGAAGCGGCAGATCTGGGCAAAGCGATCGAGGATGAGATGCAGTTGCCTGTCGTCGACGTCATTCGCCAGGGCCCGGAGCGTCTGGTCGCCGCGGTCGACGATTTCCGCCGCCAAGGCACCTGGCGAAAGACGGGACTCGCGACCAGCCAGAGCCAAATGTCATGATCGAGCTAGAGCTAAAAACCTACGACCTCCGTTTGCGCGATCCGTTTACGATCGCTCGCAGCACCACCACCGTCCAAAGCACGTTGATCGTCCAGTTGCACTGCGACGGCCTGGTGGGACTGGGCGAAGCGACCGTCAACGACTATTACGGCGCCAGCCTCGAAAACATGAGCCAAGCGCTGCGAGCGGTGCAGCCGCAGCTCGCTCAAATGAAGCTCGAGAATCCGGCCGAGATCTGGCGCGAGCTCGATCCGATCCTGGGCTCCAACCGCTTCGCCCAGTGCGCGCTCGACTGCGCTATGTGGGATTTGTTCGCGCAACAACACGGGCTGCCGCTGGCCCGACTGTGGGGCTTCGACGCAGACGCCCCCTGCCCACCGACGTGCTACACGCTGGGCATCGACCAGCCCGAAGTGATGCTGCGCAAAATGCAGGCCATGCCCGACTGGCCGGTCTACAAGATCAAGCTCGGCCACGATGGCGGTCTGGAAAACGTTCGTTACCTTCGCCAACACACGCCGGCCACCTTCCGCGTCGATGCGAATTGTTCGTGGCGGCCGGAGCAAGTCTTGCCAATGGCCGAAGAGCTGGCGCAGCTGAACGTCGAACTGATCGAGCAGCCCCTGCCGGCGGAAGACTACGCCGCCATGCGGCCGCTCAAAGGCAAGAGCCCGCTGCCGCTGATGGCCGACGAAAGTTGCCAGGTCGAGAGCGACGTCGACCGCTGCATCGATTGCTTTGATGCGATCAACGTCAAACTGGTCAAGTGCGGCGGCTTGACTCCCGCGCGGCGGATGATTGCTCGCGCCAAGCAGAACGGATTGAAGGTCATGGTCGGTTGCATGACCGAGTCGAGCGTCGGGATCGCAGCCGGCGTGCACCTGCTGCCGCTGCTCGACTACGCCGATCTTGACGGAGCACTGCTGCTGGCCGAGGACATCGCCAGCGGTTTGACCTGGAAAGCCGGCTACTGCCAGATGCCGCAGGCGCCCGGACTGGGCGTGCGACTCATCAAATAGCCAGCGTCGTTAGCGATGGATCGTGACCTGGCTGCCTTGGGACAACAGCGAATACACTTCGCGGGCATCCAGCGGCGCTAGGCTGATACAGCCGGCGTTGGCTAGCTCGGGCGACGAAGTCTCCGGCGAACCATGGATGCACATGTCCTTGCCCAAGCTCATCCAGTAACCGCCGTACGGATTGCGTCCGTCGCTGGCGGGCAACACTTGCGAATTGGCACCGTAGTAAGTGCGGTCGCGGCGGCGATCGATGATTTCGTACGTGCCTTCGACCGGCGCCGGATCCTTACCGACCGAGATCGGGAACCGCCCCGCATACAGGTCGCGCAGGAACAACGTCAACTCGCCGCGGGTCAGGTTTACGTCGGCCCGCATCGGCCCTTGAAGGACCTTCAGCTGCGTGTTTGCCAGGACGACCTTCGAATCGCCCATCATGTTGATCTTGGCCAACGTCTCGGGCGAGATCTGGTAGCGGCTGGCAATCGATTCCAGCGTATCCCCGGCGGCGACGATGAAGGGTGATTCGAGCAGATGGCGCCGGGAGTAAATGACTTCGGCGGCCAGGGCGTCCAGCAGATCGATCAGGTCCAACTGTTCATCGCGCGTCAAATCGATGTGGTTGTAGTAGGGGCTCATCTTGGCCAGCGCCTCGCGCAGCTTGCCTTCGTTGGCCAGCTTGAGCGCTTCTTCGCGAGCCGTCTTGTAAGGCTGGGTCGGCGCGCCGGACTGCGACTTGTTCGCCGAGCTGCCCCCGAGAGCGCTCGCGTCGGTCGAGCCGCCGAGGTTCGAGCCACTGGTGCCGCCAGGCAGCGTCGCGGCCAGGCCTGCGGAACTGGACGCCGAAACCGGTGTCGCCAAAGTGCCCGGCGGTGAACCGAGCGAGGACAGGCCCGAAGGAGGCTCGGCTGCCGGAAATCCGGGCAACGAAATCGGAAGAGAATCGTTCTGCTTGGGGACGACAGAAGTCATCGTGCCCGACGGATTGGTCGCGCTCGGTAGCGGCACGCTGCTGCCTTCCAACTCCGGCGGCAGGCCCAGTTCGCTCGAACCGGCGCCGGCTGTGGAATTTTCAGGGCTGCCGAACTTCGGCCCATCGAGTTTCGAGGTGTCCAATGACGCGCCGCCAATCGGGGGCGTGTCGAGCTGGCCGAAACTCAGCGGCGGTGGCACCGGTCCGCTGTCGAGCGAGCCGGACTTGGAGGCTTGGCCGGCCGAGGCAGTCGAACCCGAATCGAGCGGCGTCAGGTTTGGGGGAGTGAGCGCATCCAAATCGGCGCGCGGCGCATCGCCCAACTGCGGAATGTCAATCGACAGCGCAGCCCCTTCCTCGACATCCAAGTCGAGTCCGCCGTTTTCGGAAGACCAGGCTTCGAGCTCCGGTGGCAAAACCGGCTCCGGCGCATTGAGAGCCACGTAGGCTCCATAGCACACGCCCAATAACAGGACGACGACAACAGCGGTTTTTATCGTCTGCACAACGGTCCTCCTTGACAACACAGGCAGTCCCAAAAAAGTCCGTGCGACTCTCCTGGACGTCTACGGCCGCACCTGCGGTTCCGTCGCAGTGCACTCTGGCGTTTCGCGCGCATCGTAGAGAATCGCGACAGAGCTTGCTAGAGCAATTCGCTTGAGCTTATGATTGCGTCCAACCAACTGGTCGCTTCGCTCCGCCTCGGTTCTCTATTTAGTAAGTCGTCCATGCTCAACGCGCAACTAGCCGAGTTGGAGCAGGAATTTCGAAAAAACTGGCACGGCTACCAACCCCAGGTTTATTCAACTTACCTACAGCGCGTAACTGACGACGAACAGGTCGCGTTGCTAGCACGCATGCTGTCCGTCGAACTCGAGTACGCCTACCAGCCGCCCAACGGGCTGGAGCCGCCCGAATCGGCCGGTGCGGACGAGGACGAGCGGGCCGAACCGCGGGTCATGCTCTTTCTCCATCGCTTTCCGAAGCTGCGCCAGCATCGCGAGTTGCTGATCCAGCTGGCCATGCTCGAATTCGCCCTGCGGCTGCGATTCGATCCCGAGCCGCCGAACTACGATTCCTATCTCGATCTGTGCCCGGACGAGAAAGAACGCATCAGCAACATGATGGAGGTGATGGAAGAAAAACTCCATCGCGCCGGCAGCACCAACGCCACCCACGGCGAGACGCAAAAGAATAATACGACGGTCGCCGAAGGAGCCGCCCCTAAAACGATCTCGCTGGCCCAATTGCCATGCAGCCTGGGCTACTTTCTGTTAACCGACGTCATCGGCCGGGGCGGCATGGGGACGGTATATAGCGCGGTCGACCTGCGCAGCGCCGCTCACGTGGCCGTCAAAATCATCCACCGCACCGACTCCTGGAGCGTCTACCGCTTCATCGAAGAATTTACCTGGCTCTCGACGCTCAATCA
>JBQCJB010000022.1:0-2859 GCA_051953155.1 Aureliella sp.
GAAGCCGCTTCGACAAGCGGCTCGAAAAGGACGTCCATCTTAAGCAGGGAGCTTGAGCATTCATGGGCCGCTTGAATTGGTTTCAACGGTTCTATTGGCAGAAGCTGGCCAAGCCAGCCGCCGAGCGCGAGCTGTTCCGTCTGTTGATCGCGCAGCCAATCGCTTCGGTCCTGGAAATTGGAGTCGGCGACGGCGAGCGCATGAAGCGGATCGTCCGGCTGGCCCAGTTACCGCCAGGCACCGCGCAGCTGCGTTATGTCGGCGTCGACGGCTTCGAATCGGCTCACGATGGCGGCGTCCATCTCACGCTCAAGCAAGCCCATCAGCAAGCCGCCCAGCTCGGTCTGCGGGCGAACTTGATTCCCGGAGACCTGCGTTCGGCGATGCCTCGCGTCGCGCACAAGATCGGCGCCAGCGACCTGGTCATCGTCGGCGATGAATTCGACGTCGCCCAGCCGCTCAGCGGACCGGTCGGCCAATGGCTGCGGCACATCACGCATGCCCAGAGCATCATCTTGGCAGCGGCTAGCCTTGGTGGTCCGCTGGTTCGGGTCGCTGTCCCGAGCGAAGAAGTGCGGCGCGTCGCCGCTTAATGACTTCGACAAAATCCACAACGCATCAACGGCTTAGCAAACTGGCGACCGAGTGGCTGTGTCGCGCAGTGGCTAAGCCGTAGAGAACCGGTGGCGGGCGAAGTGCGGCTGTTGCATCCGCGCCCGCATTCGGAAGGCAGCCTGCTGATTAACGCAGCGGAGTGGAGGGCATTGCCGGAGGCGTGGCCACGCGCGGCGTCTCGCTGCTTGGTGCCGCTTGCGGTGCCTGGTACGGTTCGATGATGACCTTCCAGTCCTCAGGCAGATCCTTCGGAATGAATTCCTTCTTGAACAGGTCCAGTTTTTCGAGCAGCGTCTCGTTGGTGCGGCGGTCGGAGAATTCGTAGACCTCGCGATGCTGGGCTTCCTCGCGCCAGTTCGGCAAGAAGACGATCAGCCCCTTGGGCATGAAGTCCTTCAAATCGAGAACGACCTGCACCTTCTGATAATTGGCGGCGTCATCGGCGCGCCGCGGGAAGGCTTCCAGCCAAACTTCGTTCGTGCGGTCCTTCGGCAGCGGCAGCGGGCGAATCCAGTAACGCGATTTAATGTCCTCGGCCTTCACCCCGAACAGGAACGGCAGCGGGCTCAAGTAGATTGCGTTGCCGCGCATGGCCGGCGGCAATTCATACTTGGTGCACTTCTTTTCGTTCTGATCGAGCACGTGAACGTACTGACCGTCGCAGATCCAATATTCGCCGAATTTCTTCTGTGGGTTTTCTTTGTACTGTGGTTTTTGCTCGTTATCCAAACCGCTGTAGTAAACCAATTGGTCGGCGCGAAACAGGCCCTGGTCGGGTTTCATGTACTTGATCGAGCCGAGCGCCATCGTGTAGGGATAGGCCTGAACCAGCGTCGGATCGAACTGGTAGCGTTTGAAGGTGCATGAGAAGCGGCTGAACTCGCTGGTCTTCTTTTCCCAAGCGTCGAGGACCTTGTCGAGGTAGGCTTGCCACTCGGCGTTCAGCGCCGGAAAAGGAGCGACCGGATTGACCAGTCCTCCCGGATCGGTCAGCGGCTGGCCGCCCGACGCCTGAGGAGTTGCAGCTTGTGGAGCTGCAGCTTGCGGGTTGGCAACCTGAGCACCGGCCGCCTGGGGCGCTTGGGCTTGAGGGCTTGGCCCGTTAGTCGCCTGGCCGGTGGCGCTTTGGGCGTACTGTTGCGCCATGATCTGCTGGGCGGTCGCGGGGGCTTGTCCGCCAGCGTAGCGAGCGGCAGGATTGGCATAGCCAGCGCCGGACTGCGGTTGCTGGGCGCAAAGGGGCGAGGTGAAGCTGAAAACAGCCAGCGGCAAAGCGGCCGAGCCCAAGAGCGCGACGGCAAATTTCGAAGTCAGTTTCCTAACATTTAGTCGCATTGTGCATCTTCCTTGACGCGCAGTTCACCCAGAGGCCCGAGCGGCCAGCCCAAAATCGTCCAATCGGCAACGATGGTAGCAGGATCCGCCGCAGCACCCTAGAGCGTTTTTCCCCAACGCGAAGCCAACAAGTCTTCCTCGCGTCGGTAAACGCCAAGCGGCAAACCCGCTTGCACCGGCAGGCGTTTCTGCCAATCATAAACCCCGTTGCGTCCCCACCTTGCCAACCCGAGCCGCCTCGGGGCCCTCATTCTTCCTACCACTCACTCAGCAGGTTCTTGGCATGCTTGCATTCGAATGGAAACGCCGCGTTTCGCTTTGGCTAATCAACTGCGCATTTTCGCTGGCTGCCGTCGCCGCGGCTTTGGCGGGCGGGTCGACGGTCCATGCACAGCAAAACGACGATGCCAGCCCGCCGCTGCGTTGGTGGCGCGGGAACTTGCACACGCATTCGCTCTGGAGCGATGGCGATGACTTTCCAGAGATGATCGCCGCTTGGTACCTCGACCATGGCTACAACTTCCTGGCCCTTTCTGACCACAACATCCTCAGCGAAGGCCAACGCTGGGTGCCGGTCGAAAAAGTCCTCGCCCGCGGCGGCAAGGACGTGATGGCCAAGTACCTCCGGCGCTACGGACCAGCCTGGGTCGAGACCCGCGGGGAAGAAGGCACCGACAAATTCGAGGTCCGCCTCAAGCCGCTGGACGAGTTCCGCAGCCTGGTCGAACAGAGCGGCAAGTTCCTGATGATTCCCTCGGAGGAAATCAGCGACAAAGCCGAAGGCAAACCGGGGCACATGAATGCGGCGAACGTTCGCGAACTGATCAAACCGGTCGGCGGAGCAACGGTCCGCGAAACGATGCAGAACAATTTGCGGCTAGTCCTTGAAC
The DNA here is from genome assembly GCA_051953155.1 of Aureliella sp. Taxonomy (GTDB): domain Bacteria; phylum Planctomycetota; class Planctomycetia; order Pirellulales; family Pirellulaceae; genus Aureliella. The sequence goes on from JBQCJB010000022.1 coordinate 2,841, forward strand.
ACGAGCGCGAAAGCGGCCG
>JBQCJB010000023.1:0-2803 GCA_051953155.1 Aureliella sp.
CGGCCAAGGCCGCCACGTCGTCGCCCGACGGAACGAACAGGAAAAACAGAACTGTCTCCACCACAATGACTGCCGCAATGAAACCACTGACGGCAATCTTCGGGAGGAGGGACGACTTGGGGGCGTCGGAAGAATTGGCTGCTGCGTGATCGGACATGAGGGCTGCTGCTGTGAGACGGGGACGGGTTTGACTAAAGAAAACCTAGGTCATTCTCTGGTCACAGCCGCATTCAAATTCGCTCCGCTGCCGCAAAAATCGCCGCTGCTGCGGCCAATTGTGCCTTACCACGCGGCCGAGCATTCGTCACAATCGTCACCGTGTTCCCCCGAGGCAGGAGTTTGGCGTGGATTTTTCGAACCAGCAGCTGCGATTGCGAATCTATGGAGGTGCCCCCCCCGAGGGCTCGCACCGCGGACAGCCGCTGCGCATTTCGCTCGACGACGCACTAGCCAATCTCGAGCGGCTATCGCGAATGTTCGTCGAACCCGACGGTTCCTTTTTATGGACGGGTGGCCATGCCAGCGGCGATAGCTCCTGGCAACTGGAGGGCAACCTCTACGATGACGGCCGCCACGTGCAGTATGTCGACGTGGCGGGCGACTGTCCCGAGGGGGAGTGGACTACGTTTTTAGCCGCGTTGGGAGAGAGCTTGTCGACGGTCGCGCTGCAATTGCTCGACCAGGACCGGTTCGTCGCGGGCCAGTGGCTGGTCCGCCGGCGAGGCGTTGAAAGATAAATCGCATCCATGGATCTCCGCCCTAAAAACGCACCACTCGACGAAGCCCGAGCTCAGAACCAGGTCGCCTGGGACCGCATGGCCGAAGCCGGTCACGCGCTGACCACACCCGCGTCGGCTCGCGAGCTGGAAAATCCGCTGAAGGTTGTCGACGCATCGGGCTGGCTGACCGGCGGCATCCGCGGCTGGAAAGTGTTGTGCCTGGCCGCCGGTGGTGGCCGCCATGGACCGCTGTACGCAGCCGCTGGCGGCGACGTCACGGTCGTCGACCTCAGTCCCGTTATGCTCGCCCGCGATCGCGAAGTCGCAGCCGAATACGGCCTGACCCTCCGCACGATCCAGACCAGCATGGACCAACTGGACATGTTCGGCGATGGACAGTTCGATCTCGTCATCCATCCGGTCAGCACCTGTTATCTGCCCAGCGTCAAAGAGCTGTTTCCCGAGGTGGCCCGCGTCACCAAGCCTCAGGGGCTGTACATCAGCCAACATAAACAACCGATCAACCTGCAGGCTTCGCTCGATTCCTACACCGGTCATTACCGGATCGAGCATGCCTACTACGATCGCCGACCGGTCTCACCTGCCACCACGACCAGTCTGCTCCGCGAACCTGGGACGCAAGAGTTCGTTCATACATGGAACGATCTGCTGGGTGGCATCTGCCGCGCCGGTTTCGTGATCGAGGACGTATCCGAGCCCAACCACGGGCGCTCCGACGCGCTGCCGGGCTCATTCGGTCACCGCTGCCATGCGATCGCACCGTACTTGCGCATCAAAGCCCGCCGAACGGGCGCTGTGTCCGCCCCGCGGCTTATCACCCTGTAACCGAACTATGCCCACACCAAGTTCCGCCGGTTCATTAGTCGCCATCACGCGGTTTGTCCCGGCGCTCCATTCGCTGCGGACCTATACCGGCCAGGAGTTTCGCCGCGATCTTATCGCCGGCCTGACCGTGGCCGCCGTCGCCGTGCCGCAAGCGATGGCTTACGCGAGCATCTTCGGCATGCCAGTCGAACTGGGGCTCTATACGGCCATCGTCATGACCGCCGTTGGTGCCCTGTTCGCATCCAGCAAACAGTTGATCAACGGCCCGACCAATGCGATCTCGATCGCCATGCTCAGCGCCCTGGCGGCGGTGCCCAACGACCAGCGCGTGTCCGCGGCGATCATGATGGCGGCGCTGGTGGGGCTGATTCAGACCGGCATCACGCTGCTGCGGCTGGGGGACCTTTCTCGCTTCATTTCGCACGCAGTCGTCGTCGGCTTTACCGTCGGGGCGAGCATCCTGCTGGTGTGCGACCAACTGAAGAACTTCCTGGGCCTCAAAGCGCAAGGCAGTCATCACGATCACTTTGTCACGCGGTTGTTCCGCACGTTGACCGAAGGGGGACCGATCCACTGGACGACCACCGCGGTGGCCGCGGGCACTGTAGCGATCGCCTTGCTCGTCAGGTGGGGCAACCGGCGCTTGGGCTGGCGAGTTCCCGAGTTGCTGGTCGCCATCATCGGCGCGGCCCTGGCAACGTGGGCTTTGGACCTGGGCGGTCCCCAGTGGGGCGTCAAACTGGTCGAGCAAATTCCGCGGTCGCTACCTTCGTTCGCCGTGCCGAAACTAGACTGGTTCCTGATTCGAGAGCTCTCGCCCAGCGCGCTGGCCATCGCGCTCTTGGGACTGCTCGAAGCGATCGCCATGGCCAAGTCGATTGCGATCAAGACGCGTCAGAAACTGGACATCAACCAACAGTGCTTGAGCGAAGGCCTGGCCAATCTGAGCGGCAGCTTTTTCCATTGCTTCCCCGGCTCCGGCTCGCTGACTCGCTCTTATATCAATTACCAGGCCGGCGCCGCGACCGAATGGTCGGGCGTGATCGCCGCCGCGGGTGTGGCCCTGACCGTCCTCTTGTTCGCGCCGCTGGTGCAGTACATCCCGCGACCTGCATTAGCGGGCGTGTTGATGCTGACCGCAACGCGGATGATCGACCCCGAGGCGCTGCGTTACCACTTCAAGGCCACGCGTTTCGACGCGTTGATCGTCACCGCGACCGCGCTGGCGGCGATCGTCG
>JBQCJB010000024.1:0-9255 GCA_051953155.1 Aureliella sp.
CGATCCTCGGAATTCGAAGAACAGTTCCTGGTCGGTGCATGGCCGCCTGATGCCCTATCTCGAACAGTCGAATCTTTTCAACCAGATCGACCTGAGCATCGGTTGGTCCCATTACCCGATCGTCAGTCGCTTCCGAGTGCCGGTCTATGTCTGCCCATCGGACCCCAAGGGCGACATGCTGCGGGACACAGGCAGCACCGGCAGTACCAGCGGCATCTTTCTCTATCCGACGACGTACGGATTCAACTTCGGTACGTGGTTTATATTCGACCCGCTCAGCAATCGCGGCGGCGATGGCGTAACTTTCCCAAATTCGCGGCTGACCATCAGTTCGATTTCTGACGGCACCAGCCACACGCTGTTGGCGGCGGAAGTGCATGCCTGGACGGCTTACACTCGCAACGGCGGACCCGCCTCGACCGGCACTCCCGACAGCGTTGCCGATGCCCTGGCCGCGGTCGCCACGGGAAAGCCCGATCGACTGCTGCCCGAGGGCTATGGAACCGGCCATACCGAGTGGGCCAACGGGCACTGCCACCACAGCGGATTCACCACGACGCTGACTCCCAACACGGTCGTGCCGTATGCCAGCGGCGGCTTGACGTACAATAGCGATTTCAACTCGCAACAAGAGGGCAACAGCAACTCGCGCCCCAGTTACGCGGTGCTGACCTCGCGCAGCCATCACACCGGTCTGGTCAATGCCGCTTACCTCGACGGATCGGTGCGCAGCGTCAGCAACTCGATCGATCGCGCCATTTGGCGCGCCCTCGGCACTCGGGCCGGCGGAGAAGTCGCCCAGTCCGCTGACTAACGTGAACCCCGCGGGCCGACCACAAACGTTGACCCGGAGCTAGACATACCGGAGGTGAACTGATGAACGCACGATTTTTGACCGCACTTTATCTGGCACTGGGCGCAAGCCTGCTGATGGTTCTGACTCCTTTGCAGGCGCTCGCGCAAGGCTCACGCCGCGACTTGGACGTGGTTACCGGCAAGGCGATCGAGTACCTGCGGACGCGCGGTCAAGACGCCAGCGGGGCGTTCAGCCCGCGCGTCGGCATTGGTGTGACAGCGTTGGCGGCCACCGCCCTGATGGAAAACGGCGTACCGGCCAATGACCCGGCGGTCGCCAAAGCCATCGACCTGATCGTCAAGGCCAGCCGCAGCGACGGCGGCATCTACGCCGAGAAGTCGCGGCTGAAGATGTACGAGACGTGCGTGGCCATCGCCTGTTTGAACAAGGCCAACCGCAACGGCCAGTACGATGCCATCCTGAAAAAGGCGGCCGGCTTCATCAAGGGCGAACAATTCGACGAAGGCGAAGGCAAGACCGCGGCAGACCTGGAGTACGGCGGCGCAGGCTACGGCGGTGGTTCCCGTCCGGACCTGTCCAATACGGCCTTCCTGATCGAGGCGCTGCATAGCCTGAACGAATCGGACAGCGAAGCCGTCGCCCGCGCGCTGCAGTTCGTTTCCAAATGCCAGAACCTCGAATCGCAGTTCAACACCAGCCCTGAAGCGGCCAAGATCAACGACGGCGGATTCTATTACACCGTATCCGAAGGTGGCGCGTCGCCGGCCGGCGAGACCGCCGAAGGAGGCCTCCGCAGCTACGGCTCGATGACCTACGCGGGCTTCAAGAGCATGATCTATGCTGGGCTCAAACCCGACGACCCTCGCGTCAAAGCGGCGCGGACGTGGATCGAAAAGAATTACTCGATCCAATCCAATCCGGGTATGGGCGACGCGGGCCTATATTATTACTACAGCCTCTTCGCCAAGGCCTTGGACGCCGCGGGGCTCGACACGATAAAAGACGCCGAAGGTGTCGAGCACGATTGGCGAACCGAACTGGTTGCACACCTCAAATCATTGCAGGCTCCCGACGGTTCATGGACCAACAAGAACACCAAGTGGATGGAAGGCGATCCCAACCTGGCGACCACTTTCTGCCTGCTGGCGCTGGCTCATTGCCGACGCGACCAGCCATGAACCAGCTTCGCTCGCTCGGGATCTCACGACGTTGAGCGAGAGCAATTTTCGATCGCTGCGAGTTCGCCTGCTGTTGCCGCTGCTGGCCGCGTCCCTGTTGGCGGCTCTGCTGGTGGCAGCTACCTCTGCGTGGCTGGGCTCGCAGTGGGCTCGGCGCACGCTCGACCAAAAGTTCGAAGCGGTCCAGCGAACGGTGGCCGGTTCGTCCTTCCCGCTGACCGCTTCCGTCTCGCGTTTGCTGGCTGAACTGACGCAGACCGAGATCGTCACCTTTGGCGAAGACGGACGAGCGGTCGAGACGACGCTGGACCTGACGCCAGCCGAAGCCTCGCAAATCTTTGGTCAACTGCAATCTGCCTCCGGCCGCAGTCCGGCTGCCGGAGCCTTTGCCATGCAGATCGGTGCCCGGTCCTACCTGGCGTATGCTTTCCGGCGGACCAATACGTCCTCGCCGTCGGACACCGGCCGCCGCGTGCTGGTCCTGTTCGACGAAGAGCAAGTTCGTGCCGCGCGTCTGCGGGCAGCCCTATTGCCGCTGGCGACCGGATTGTCGACGATCCTGCTGCTGGGCACGCTGTCCCTCGTTCTGACCAATCGACTGGTCGAGCGGCTCCAGCGGCTGCAGCGACGGGTTGAAATCGTTGCCAACGGGAACTTTGATTGTCCCGAGCGCGACCCGATTCCGGACGAAGTCGGGCGGCTGGCGACGGCGGTCGATTCCATGGCGGCGCAACTGAAAGATCTTTGGCAGGCCGTCCAGCGGCAACAGAGCGAAAAGCTGCTGCATCAGATCGCCGGTGGTTTAGCGCACCAATTGCGCAATACGCTCACCGGCGCTCGTCTGGCTCTCGAACTGCACGCGCGCCACCGCTCGACCGGCGAAGACGAAGAAGTCATAGTCGCTCTGCGGGAAATCGCGCAGGCCGAAGATTACATCCGACGTCTTTTGCTGGTCGGCCAGGGGCAGCAGGATCGCGATCGACGCGCCCCGGTGCTCGAGTGCTTGACCAGTGTTCAGTCAAGCCTCGCGCCGATGGCCAAGCATCGGCGCGTCGAGATCAGCTGGACTTTGTCCGAGGCGTTAGCCGGGCAGTGGGTCAAAGACGGCCCGAGTCTGATTGCGGCCGTCTCCAATCTGGTGCTGAACGGCATTCAGGCTGGCGAACACGTGCGCGTAGCGGCGGACATCACCGCCCCTGGTCGTCTGCTCGTTTCAGTCAGCGACGATGGGGTCGGCATCCCGGCGGATATGGCGGCTGAGATCTTCGAACCCTTCGTGACGACCAAGCCCGAGGGGATGGGACTGGGCTTGCCACTGGTGCGCCGCGCCGCGGAACATCTCGGCGGCGAGGTACAATGGACGCGAGTCGATGGACGCACCCTCTTCAACTTTGTGGCTCAGGTTTTCGACGCGAACGATGAATCCAACGAGATCTCCGGCGGCACTGGATCGACAACCGCTCCGCCAGACCAGCTCAACTAGCGACCTCTTGGCCGGCGGCGCGACCGTGCTGGTCGTCGACGACGAACCGGCGATCTGCTGGGCGTTCGAGCGCATGCTGGGCGACGATGGCCTGAGGGTCTTGAAAGCTTCATCAGCCGAAGAAGGCTTGCAACTGGCCGCCGAAAACCAGGTCGAGATGGTGCTGCTGGACGTGCGTTTGCCGAAAGAAGACGGCATCTCGGCCCTCCCCAAGTTTTTGGCGGCCACGCACAACGCGCCGGTCGTGATCATGACTGCCTTCGGCGATTTGGACACGGCCGTCGCAGCCGTCCGCAACGGAGCCAGCGATTACCTGACCAAGCCATTCCAGCTGGAGGACGCGATCCGTACCTGCCGAAGTGCCTTGGGCAGCGGGAAACGCCGAGCCGCTGCCTATGCGGCTCCCGGCAGGCCGAGTTCGGACAGCCAGGAGTTGATCGGCCGCTCGCCGGCCATGCAGCAGGCCTTCAAGCAAATTGCCCTGGTGGCCCAAAGCGAGCTGTCGGTGTTGATCACCGGTGAAACCGGCACCGGAAAGGAACTGGTCGCCGCGGCTATCCACCGGCACAGCCAGCGCTCGGCCGCAGCCTACCTGCCGATTGCTCCCGTGGCCCTGAATCCGGAATTGATCGAAAGCGAACTGTTCGGCCATGTCAAAGGTGCCTTCACCGGAGCGAGCGAAGACCGGGCCGGACTTTTCGAACGAGCCGAAGGAGGCACGATCCTCCTGGACGAAATCGGCGACTTGCCGCTGGGTACCCAGGTCAAGCTGCTGCGCGTCCTCGAGCAAGGAGACTATTGCCGGGTCGGCGATGTGCGCCCCAGACGCTGCAACGTGCGCATCCTGGCGGCCACCAACTGTGATCTGCAGCAGGCTGTTCGCGAGGGTCGCTTCCGCGAGGATCTGTTTTATCGGCTGAACGGTTTACACATCCGTTTGCCCCCGCTGCGCGAGCGGACCGAAGATCTCGGGTTGCTGTGCGCGTACTTCCTCGAGCGCATCGCGTATCCGGGAGCCGCCGAGGCTGTTGGCCCCGAGGTGCTGGGCGCATTGGCCGGACGAGCGTGGCCGGGTAACGTGCGCGAATTGAAGAACGCCGTCGAGCACGCGGCCATCGTCGCTCGTGGGCGGCGTTTGACGATCGACGATTTCCCAGCTTGCAACGACGCCTCGAGCCTCGCCGACGCGGCAACCGTCAAAACGGCCAGTGGAAGTCGCGACCGAGTCACGCTCGAGCCATCCGGCGCAGCGACCGTTGACCCGCAGCTAGCCGCATCCGCCGCCGCGGACGCGGTCGAGCGGGCGGTGGTCGCATACTTGCGCAAGCTGGTCGAGCGGCCGGGCGACGACGCGCCAAAACTGTACGATACGCTGTTGGCCGCCGTCGAACCGGCGCTGTTCCAGTTCGTCTTGCGGCATACCGGTGGCAATCGCATCCGCGCCGCTGAAATGCTCGGCATCCATCGCAGCACGCTTCGCGAACGCCTGCGCCATTACCGAATCGACGATTGATTTCCAACCACGACGCCAGAAAGCCAGACTGCCATGCGATGCTCGCTCCACAGGCTCGCGCCACTGACCTTGTTCCTGTGTTGGTCAGCAGCCGCGGCTCTCCGCTGTATGGCCCAGGCGCCGGAAGCAGACCAGCTGCCTTGGGATCTCGAGCGATTGAAACAGACGCCCGCGATGCGATGGTTGGATCAGAGCGGACCGGTTCAGTCTCTGCTCTATGCTGGCGAGCCCTACAAAGGGAGTGAGACGGAGGTCTTCGCCTTTTATGCATCCCCGGCTACGCTCGGCGACGATAAGGCTGAGAGCGGCCGCAAATATCCGGGCGTGGTCTTGATCCATGGCGGAGGGGGCACTGCGTTTGCCGAGTGGGCGTGGCTCTGGGCCAAGCGAGGTTACGCGGCGATCGCCATGGATCTCGCGGGCAGCCGGCCGATCGATCCGATTTACGATGCCGACGGAGTGCCAGTGCCCAATCAAGCCGCTAAAGGCAGCACGCGACAGCGACTGCCCAACGGCGGTCCGCCCCAAGGGCACCCCGAAAAATTCGACAGCATCGGCGGCGACATTTCCGATGACTGGCCCTATCACGCGGTGGCCAGCGTCGTGCGAGCCCATTCGCTCCTGCGTTCGATGCCGGAAGTGATTGCCGACCGCACGGCCGTGACGGGCATCAGCTGGGGCGGTTACACGACGTGTCTGGTTGCCTCGGTCGACGATCGGTTCCGCGCGGCTGTGCCTGTGTATGGTTGTGGCTACCTGTTCGAAGGCGAGTCGGTGCAGAAACCATCGATCGATCAACTCGGTTCGCGCCGCGACGCCTGGATCCGAGCGTACGACCCGTCCAGCCATCTGCCGCGCTGCCGGGTGCCGATCCTCTTCGTCAACGGCACCAACGACATCCACTATCCCTTGGACAGCTATCAGAAGAGTTTCGATGCGGTCAAGGGAGCCAAACAGATGCGCATCGAAGTCAACATGCGCCACGGACATCCGCCCGGCTGGGCACCGCAGGAAATCGGACTGTTTATCGACTCGTATTGCCGCGATGGCCAGCCGTTGCCGGCGCCTGGTCAGTTGACGCGCGATGGCGGCCGCGTGCGGCTGTCGATCGTCAGCCAAGTGCCGCTGCTTTCAGCCGAGTTGCACATGACCAGCGACCAAGGTCTTCGCTCGCAGCGCCAGTGGCAGAGTTTGCCAGCCACCATCGAAGGCATGTCGGTCGTCGCTCCCGAGCCGCCTGACGATGCGAACACCTGGTTCATTGCCGTAACCGACCAGCGCGGGGCCATGGTCACCAGCCCAGTCCAACTGCGCCCCTAAAGCCAACTGCGCCCTTTGAAGCCAACAGTGCGTCCCTAAGGATGCTCGCCGGTGATCTCGCTGAGCAAGTTGAAGAATGCCCGTTTGCGAGGGCTGCTGATCTTCCAGTTCACCGGCACGCTTTGGTAGCCTTCGTTAAAGCCTTCGCCTTGCATGCGGTAATCGAAGTAGCCCCAACTGGCGTATTGGCCGATGGCGGCCACGAAGTTATTGTCCGGCTGGTCGAAATCGAAATGGTCGTCTTCGTTGAACACGATTGGCATCGGGCGGTAACCGGCAGCGCTGCGGGTTTGATCGACCATCTCCGCGATGCGCTTGGGTTGTTTGACGCCGTTGCCATGCAGGAGCAAGAAATCAGATGCGCGAACGACGCTTGAATTGGGAATCGCACCACCGCCGTAGCTCGTACCGACCAGCAGCCGCCGGCCATCACGCGTTCGGCTTTTGACGCGCGCGATCAGTTCGGCGACGCGGCCCGGTTTCAAGATTTCATGGTCGTAGCGGTTCACGTTGCATTCGTTGTTGACTTCGACGAGCACATGCCGGAAGTCGCGGGCCAGCAACCAGTCGGTCGCAGCATCGGTGGCGGCGATGACGGCGGCCTCGTCTTTCAGCCGCTGGTCCTGGCCGAAATAGAAGTAACCCAGGATGACGACCATGCCGAGCTGGTCGGCTTTCTCGAGCACGCGCTCCAGCCGCTGGAGCGTCTCGGGCCGCAGTTGGCCTTCTTCGGTAAAGCCCGAGTTGTTCCAGGGTTGGTCTCTGGAATAGCCTTGAGGACTGCCGCCTTGCAAGTTGATGGTGATCGCCAGCAGGCCGTGTTGACGCCACTGGGGCATCGCGGCGAGAAACTCGCGCACGTTGCGTTCGGCGTCCCAACGACCGGTATCGGGATATGCCCAAAGCTGGCGCGTCTCGGGGTTCAGGTCGTCGAAGGTGGCCTGCACCATGCGGCTGTTCAGCAGCAGCCCTTCGATCTTCTTGCCTTGCCAAGTACGCCCGCGATACGTCGGTTGGCCGTTGATATGGAATGCGTCGCCCACGATGGCCACCTGCGTATGCCGCTCGGTAGCGGCGTCTTTGTCGCTTGCCTCGTCGGCTGCGACGGCCAGTTGGCTGGCGGCTAAAACACAAGACAGCCACCAGATGGACTGCGACCATTGGAATCGGCTGGGCTTCATCGCGCGGTGCTCCCATGGACCGTTGGGAAAGTGGAATCTGGCCACGCTGCGTAGGTGGCTCAAGTGGAGAGTGTAAACCACGCCGCGGGCCGGCGGCGGCGTGGCTGGCAGATTTGACAATGCCCGAGGATGCTGCCAAGATCAACGGCGCTGGGCCCGATCGGAACCTGGACATAAAAGCAGAGTGAACGACGATGCTGACGATTCGAGGAAGATCTTCCAACAGCAGTTTTTGCGACGGCGTTACGCGGCGGAATTTTTTGCGCATCGGCGGGCTCGGGCTGGGCGGGCTGACGCTGCCACAGTTGCTGCAGGCGGAGGCGGCGGCCAAGAGCGGCCGCTCCGAGCGGTCCGTGATCATGGTCTACCTGCCGGGTGGGCCACCGCATCAGGATATGTTCGATCTCAAACTGAAAGCCCCGGCCGAGATCCGCGGCGAATTCCAGCCGATCGCCACCAATGTGCCCGGCATCCAGGTTTGCGAACATCTGCCGCGCTTGGCGAAGCTGGCTGACAAACTGGCGATCATTCGCACGATGGTCGGAGCCAAGGACCGTCATGAATCGTTCCAGTGCATGACCGGGCGGCTGAACGAACGCAATCCGCCCGGTGGCTGGCCCGAGTTTGGTTCGGTCATTTCCAAGCTCCAGGGTACGTCCGATCCGACCCTCGCCTCGTACGTCAATCTGTCGCCCAAAATGCGGCACATGCCTTACAACTATGGCCGCTCGAGCTTTCTAGGCTTCGGTCATACGCCCTTCATGCCGCTGGGTGCGATCAAGGACGACATGGTCCTGGACGGAATCACGACCGAGCGTTTGTCCGATCGCAAAGCGCTGCTGGCCAGCGTTGACGGCTTCCGAAGGTCGGTCGACGCAAGCGGCGCAATGGATGGTATGGACGCGTTCCAGCAGCGAGCCTTCGATATGCTGACGTCGGGCCGTTTGCTCGATGCCCTCGACGTATCTTCCGAGGATCCCAAACTGCGCGAGCGTTATGGCAAGGGGACCGACAAGGAACAAGGAGACGCCGCGCCGCGACTAAATGAGCAATTCCTGTTGGCGCGACGGCTGGTCGAAGCTGGCGTGCGCGTCGTCACGCTCAGCTATTCCTTCTGGGATTGGCACGGCAAGAATTTCAAGAACGCCAAAGAAAACTTCCCAGACTTCGACCAGGCGCTCAGCGCCCTGATCGAGGACCTGGAGCAGCGTGGACTGCTCGAGACGACGACAGTCATCGCCTGGGGAGAGTTCGGGCGCACGCCCAAGATCAACAAGGATGGCGGCCGGGACCACTGGCCGAATGTCTCCTGCGCTCTGCTGGCAGGCGGTGGCATGAGGACGGGCCAAGTGATCGGCGCCACCGATCGCTTTGGCGGAGAGGCGACCAAGCGGCCGGTCAGTTTTCAGGAGGTCTTTGCGACCCTCTATCACAACCTCGGCATCAATGCCTCGACGACAACCGTCGCCGATCTCACCGGCCGGCCTCATTATCTGGTCGACGACAATGTTCAGCCGATTGAAGAGCTCGTCTAGCCAGCGAGACCAAGGGCGAGTCACTGGGCGGTCGTCTTAGTCTCCGGGTGACCGGCCCGCGCGTTCGGCCGGGTCCGCCGATGGCGCAGCCCTCAAGAGGCGCGCGGCGACCGTTTCAGGGTCGTGACCGCGCGCCAGGCAAGCGGTGGCCAACGACCTGCCGCCGCAGCAGTAGTCGATGCCCAACTGTTCGACGATCGCGACCGACGCTGGGTGATCGATCACCCA
>JBQCJB010000025.1:0-10631 GCA_051953155.1 Aureliella sp.
AGTCGGTGACTTTGGGAACAAACTCAGTCAAGGGTTGCCTGGGCGTAGTTGCGCAGTCAGGAGCCGATCGCTGCGTCTGACTGGTCGAACTCAGGAGAACATTGGCGGGCTTCAGGTCGCGATGCACAATACCCTGCGCATGTGCATAGTGAACGGCTAGCGCTAACGCCCTTACCAAAGCGGCTGCTTCGCTGGCCGGCTGCGGCGTTCGGTTCAAGCATTCACTCAGCGACGGACCATCGACGTACTCGAGTGCCAAATAGGGCTGGCGATCATGCTCGCCGACTTCGTAGATCTGCACGATGTTCGGATGCTGCAGCCGGGCAGTCATCTGTGCTTCGCGTCGAAACCGCTCGCGGGCGGTCGAGTCCTCGAGATTGATCGAGCGCAGCACTTTGATGGCTACATGCCTTCCGAGCGATTCATGTTCGGCTTCGTACACAACGCCCATTCCGCCGCGGCCCAGCTCGCGTACGATGCGGTACTGCGCCAATCGTTGCAGAGGCAGCGAAGCAGGCGGCGAGGACGCAGTCTCAAACTCGATCGTTTTGATGAGCGTCTCCAAGTGCGGAAAGCGTGCGACGTAATCCTTGATAGTCGGTTGATCCCCTTCTCGCACTCGATACTCCCAATCCAGGAGCAACAGTTCCCGCAGCAATGTGGGCCTGAGCGGGGCGTCCACTTTCCCGAGGTACGCTTCGGGCAGCGGACGCCGGTGAGCTTTCCAATCCGCCTCGAATTGGTCGCAGTGCAGCTCGATCTGCCGGACCTGGTCAGGTGTATGCGTGAACGACGGCGCTGATTCGTTCACGTCGGCGGCTCCTGACTCCACAGAATGCGAATCGCTTCCAGCTTGCGGACGACCGTCCGTCGCGAACAATCGAGCATGGTGGCGATTTCGTCGTTGGCATAGCCTTCCATTTTCCAGACCGCCACTTGGCGCAGGGAGTCGTCGCCCAGCAGATCGAGCAGCCGCCGGTACTCCTCGGCAACTTGGGCTGCGAAGTCTGGAGTCGGTTCGGCCCCGACACAATGCAGCAGGGCCGCGTCGTCGGCCAACAGTTGGTTTTCTCCGCCGCCGCGCTTCTGGCGATTGTTATGCTCGACCTGCTTGAGTGCCTTGTGGGCGGTAATGACCACCAACAGCCGCCACAGGTTGTCGCGGTCTTCCAACTGCGGAAAGCGACCTTGCCCGAGAGCGCGAAAGAAACTGTGGAACGCGTTCTGGACGACATCTTCCTCATCGGCGACCCGACGCTGGATGGTATCCAGCCGGGTGCGCGCCAGAGCAACCAAGCGCTGGTAATACCGTTCCCAGAGCGGTTGGGCTGCCGCCGAGTCGCCTTCCTTGAGAGCCAAGATCCAATGGGAAACCGAACCGGGCGTCGACATGGCTTACTCGTTCAAGCGTGCAATGGACGAATCGCTGAACCGGGAAAGCCATTTTAGCCTCGTCTCGTCGGAAAAGGGAAAAGGGACACGATCACGCCGCGGCGCTCAGACGGTCGGCGAACCGATCTCGAGGACTTCACTGCGAATCGAAGCGGCTGCCGCCAGCGGCTCAGCTGGCTGTGCGACCGCCGAGCCTCGTCGCGCTGCGTGGTGCAGCGCGGGCAGGAACATCGGCACCCGCTGTTGATAGTCCTGATACTGGCGGCCGAAGTGGGCGACCAGGTCGCGCTCTTCAAAGACCGCGGCCACAGCCATATACACCGTGAGCACCGACGCAAACAGCAAATGTCCAACGGTCATCGTGGGTGTCGCCCAGAACGCCACCGTCCAGCCAAGGTAAAGAGGATGTCGCACTCGCTTGTAGAGCGATGGCTCGCGAAACGGCAGCGACGTGTACTCGCGACCTCGCAGGTGCAACCACACCTGGCGCAGTCCGAACAGATCGAAGTGGCTGATGAGCAGCGTCACCAGCGGCACCATCAGCCAACCAGCCGCAAAAACGCACCACACGCCGCCGCGCAGCAGCGGCCCCTGCACGTCCCAGACAATCGTCGGAATGCCCTGCCATTGCCACATCACCACGGCCAGGACCGCGCACGAAGCCAACACGTAGGTACTGCGTTCGATCGGTTTGGGGATCACTCGAGTCCACGCCCGCTTGAACCACGGGCGCGCCATGAGCGAATGCTGCAAGCCGAACGCAGCCAGCAGCAGCATGTCGATAGCAAACGCAGCTTGAGGCGCAGAGACCGTTGCCGAATCGATGGTCCAGGGGACCAGCAGATTGCCCACGAAACCCATCATGTAGGCGAACACGACCAGAAACAGCAGGTGGCAGCCAACGCCATACAGTAAAGCCAGATATCGACTCATCGCCATCACTCACCTTTTGCAAAACGGTTACCGATCCACGCTCAAAGTCGCCCGACGCCCCAATCCCCCGCCCCGATCCATCGCGCCGAGCGACCGCGCCGCCGGCAGTCGGCACACAGCGGGGGACAACGTCAAAACGAGCCAACAAGAGGTAATCCGTAATCGCCTCGAAAGTGAGCCAAAAAAAATTGCCGTCGGTCGTGAGGCTCGCGAAGAGTCGCCTTTCGCTCTGCGAAAGTAGCGAGAACCCGCCGCCGGACTTTGCGTAATAGAGAACTAGCACCGGCTGGCCGTCGAGTTGGCCGTTGGCCCGGGTGCGCGCTACTTTCGCAGAGCGAAAGGCGACCATCGGGAGCCGTGGAACACGATTACACCTGCCACATCCACAGCAGTTTGACTACTGCGGCTAGCCCGTGATCCCTACGGATCTCGTTGGCGAAGAGTAAGCGGAAAAAGTAGGCGATCCCTGTGTCATGGCTCTCGGTATAGCAGACGACCTTTCGGGGATTGATCTGATTCTCGATCGCAAAGTGAGCCAGTTTGACCCGAAACTTGCCGTACGCCTCGTCTTCGTAGCCCGAAAGAAAAATTTCGATCTGCTCAACCTCTGTCATCGTCGGCTCAGTTGACTGCCATTGGGACTGTAGCCAAGGTTGGCTGTCGGACCAGCCTGGGCTCGCGTGTTCGTTCATCTTTACGATCAGGAACTCGAACTGCCTGACGAAGTATTGGGATAGCTGATCAAAAGGACGCACGTCATCAAAAAACTCCAAGGCCTCGCTGGAATCGTTTCGAGCTCTGGCTAACCACTCGGTCGCATCAGTGGCGAAGTCCGAGTCCATGTCGTTCCACATTCGCGACACCCAGTTGCTCATGGAGAGCCATTGCGGCCTTTCTTCGACGAATGCGATTAGCTCGTTGCACAGTAAGACGAGCTGGTCCAGTCGGTCCATATCGAGCGCTTTGAACTGCTTCAGTCCGATCGTCGATTCCAAGTCGGACGTAAGTTCCCGTACCAAATCCTGGTCGCTCCGCGCGGTCGACCAAATCAGAAAATCCACGGCTGTGAGCGCAATCGCTGCGCGCAGACTTTGATGTTCGAAATAGTGCAGCGACAGAAATCGCCAGTCCTGGGCAATTAACTGGAACTGCGAACAGCGGAGTGCCGCCTGCCATCGCAGTTGCAAGAGATCGAGAACGTCGTCACAGTCAAGCAATCCGTCAACGCACATTTCGAGATCGATTTCCCGGGCAAGGGCTGGATGCAAGCGCAGCTCATCCGCAGCGAGTTGAAGGACCTTGGGAAGTCGTCGGAAATGCTGGAGATTTCTGAGCAATATCTTGCAGGGCAGTTCACTATGGGGATGCGGATTCTTGAGTTTCGTAATCCAGTACTCCATCAAGGCAGCGCTCCCGATTTGACTCCTTTCCCACGGATGATCTCGAAGTCCCACCAAAGCCCTATCAAATTCGCCTTGAGATGCCAAAGCCCATAACTGCTGCGACTTGTTGACCGGCCTCTCCGTCGGGTCGATGCGTGCGCGTTGATCACCGGATTCTCGTGGTGACGAGACTACTTGTACTGGTTCGAAGTGTTCAGAGGCGTCCATTTGCCGAAAGTTGAGAATCGATTCGTATGCCGATCGCAAGCGGCGGAACTGATCGGGATAGTGCTCTGGCTTGAAACGGCGAATGAGACGCGTGTACGCTCTTCGGACCGCGGTCAGATCATCATGCTGGCCGACCCCCAGCAAATCGAATGGGTCGGTCGGCCATTGTGCAGGATCATCCGGCAGCTTCGAGTCGCTCATCGTGTTTTAGTCGTCTCGTACAGCATCAGAGATTTTCGCCGCATTCGAGTTCCATCACCGGCTCGACTTCTTCCTGTCGGCCACTTGCGCGATCGAGTCCCCGACCTTCTCGCGCCAATTCCTGAAGAATCGGTATTCGACGTTCGAATCGACCCATTCGCTAAGCTTGGCTCCTGGAACCAACTCGGCCTTTGCAATCAGTTCACTCTGCAACTTGTCCAAACCTTGAATACCCTCGTTTGATGCGACCGCTTGCCATTTTGCTAGTGTCGCTTCATCCGGGAAATGAATCGAAGGTACAGACATCCCGGGGTCAAGGTGCGTTTGCAGATGGCTATTACTCTTCTGCTGCATTTGCTCGAGGGCCGCCGCCCAAATCTCGTTGTTTCTATCCTCTGCGGCTCGCTTCTTTTCCAGTTCTCGCTGCGCAATAACGCAGAAGCTGAATGCCATAATTGCCGCGAGGGGCAGTAGAGGGGAGGCGACTTTCGCAAGCGTCTTAAGCTTGCTTATTAAAATGCGCCTACCAAATCGCTTCATGAAGGCGTTCAGGCACTTCGACCGACGATCGCGATCCGGCTCGCTTAATGATTGCATCGCAGCGATGCGCCCGATTATGGATGGAGCAATCGTCGAGTACTGCGGATGTTGCGCTACCTCGCTTGCCGCCCTTCCCCAACGTATGGGCTCTCGCATGGCCATTTCATCTAGCTCTGCCATCTCGACCTCCCGCTCCATCGGGCTGCCGACGCAAATTCGGACGAGCCTGCGAACAAGCAGTTCACAGTCAGCGCAATCGCTGAAGTTGCCTGAGTCTAGCTGCAACAAGCGTTCGAAACGTTCTAACCGCGACCGTGCGGGGGCGTTACCGAGCAAATGCGAGTGAAGCACCTCATAGGCACATCGGCGTGCGCTTGCCTCCAGCGCCCAAAACTGCTCTTCGAAGTGGCGAAGGCGAGCCCACTGCGCTGCCACGGTTTCTGCGTCGTAACTCCGAGCCAAGCATTCCCAATTCGCACGATCGCCAGTGAGAACTTGAAAGGCTGTCCAGTCGAGGCTCGTAGCCATCATATGCACGTCTTGAAGGTGCTGACACCAACTGCTCAGCGAGGCATTACTAGCCGGAGAGGCGACGGACGCCAAGTGCTGACTTGCCCAAATGATCGTCGGATCGTCGGCATCTACCGGGCCGTGGGTGGTCATGACATGCTGGAACTTTATAAATATGCAGGTTTCAAAAGTAGAATCTTCGGTGATGCCGCGAGTGCCATAAACGTGAAGCACTTGTGCCGACGAACTTGCGGCGAGGCCTACATACAATCCTTTGGAGCGCCGTGCTCACCAGGGCGCATACGCTTCTCCGGGATCGCCGCCGGAGCGTTCCACCATATCCACATATGCGTCTAAGTTGCGTCGAGCCGCGTCAGCAAGTTTATTATCCTGGTACAGGAGCGCGTCTTCGAAGGCGTCGATCAACTCGTTCAACTGATCGCGCATTCGCACCGGCAGCTCAGTATATATACGCTCGGCACGCCTGAGTGCATTTTGGTTCACTACTTGATCTCGAGGATGAACCTTTAATGCTTGCATCTGAGCGATCGACGCTCGAATCTGGTCCTCACTCAGATTCTTCGCGTAGCGTGTGAGAACGTGCGACGTCTTCTTGCCCGTCGCAAGTATCGTAGCCTCTGCCTCGAGAACGCCGTTCAAGTCGTAGGTGAACCGTATATCGATCTCTTGCCCTGCAGGTCCGAGCGGTATCCCAGACGCCTCAAACGATCCGATCAGCAGATTGTCTTTTACTTTACGCCCTTCGCCCTGATAAATATTAACGCTGACGGAGCGTTGGTCTGCCGAAACCGTGCTGACGGTCTTGACGCGCGAAGCGGGGATCGTCGAATTGCGATCTATGATCGGCAGAAAATAGTTATCTACCAGCTCGCCTCCGAGCCGGCGACAGATTTCGACGCCCAGAGTGAACGGGCACACATCCGTCACCACCAAATCGTCCACCGCAGCATCGTTGGCAATGAGCCCTGCTTGGACGGCGGCCCCGATGGCGACAACTTCATCCGGGTTTAGCTGCGCCTTGGGAACACGGTTGAAGATGAGTTCGATATAGCTACGGAAGTTTCGCATGCGAGTTGCACCACCGACCAGGAGAACTTGGTCGATCTGGCCGCGCCGTAGATTCGCGTCGCCCAGCGCGCGCCGGATCGGCTGTTCCACGCGTTCGAGGATGCTCTTGGTCGCCAGGTCGAATTGCGAAATATCAACGTCTACGGTCTCGGAAAGAGGCGAAAAGTCCCCTTGCTCGTCCGGCCAGCGAACTGTCGCGACCTCAGCCGTTGATAGCGTTTGCTTCGCTTTCTCACATTGGTGAATCAGTCGTGAGACCATCCGAGGCTGCTGCAACTCGACCTTTTCAAAGTGCATGTCTCGCGATTTTAGTAAATAGGATGCCAAAGCAACGGTAAAGTCCTCGCCTCCCAGAAAACACTCCCCAGACGACGCCTTGACTTCGATAGCGCCATCAAATACCTCAACGACGGAGACGTCGAATGTCCCGCCACCCAAGTCGAGCACGATCAGCGTACGGTCTGCTTGCGCGTTATGCATTCCATAGGCCATGGCCGCGGCTGTCGGCTCATTCAAAATTCGCATGACCTCAAAACCTGCCATCTGACCAGCGGCAATAGTTGCCTTGCGCTGGTTGTCGTTGAAATAGGCAGGAACGGTAATCACGGCGCGGTGCACGGGCGTCCCAAAGAACGCCTCAGCATCCTGCTTGAGCGATTTGAGGATGAGGCTAGATAATTGCTCGGCAGTAAAGGCGTGTCCACCGATGGCAATCTGCCTGTCGGTCCCCATGTAGCGTTTAAATAGTGAAGCGCAGTTTCGCGGCTGCACCACCTGATATTCCCTCGCAGCATCGCCCACGACGACGTTACCGCCCTGGTCAATGCCCACAACGGAAGGCGTGAGATAGCGTCCAAGTGCGTTGGGAATGAGTTGCGGTCCAGTGGCTGCCATGTAAGCAGCCACCGAGTTCGTAGTGCCAAGATCGATGCCGATAATCATGGTTCAAGTGAAATTTTTGAAGGACTCGCTCTTCGAACAATTCAGCAAAAAGTCATTTTACGAGACGGTGAGTAAGTATTGCGAGAGACTGTACAGTACCCTTACCTTTGCCCGCCGACAATCGTGTGTCAATGTTGAGCGGAAGAAATGATTCAGCCCGTTCGCCCAATATTCGCCATGACGCCGACCTCAAATACTGCCGAGCTAACTGACTATGTTTTGTTGGGCTTTGGTTGCAGCTGATGGCAGGTAAGCGCCCGGTGAACTGCAGTTAGCGCTTCTTGCGATCGCTTTCGGCTTTCCGGCGCTCGGCGATGCGCCAGCGATGAGTTGGGTTGTCAGCGAGCCAGCGGTCGGGGAGGAGGGCTGCGAGGTCTTCGCCCTCGGGGCCGTAGGGCAGTCGGGTAAGAATGTCTTTGAGGTATGCCCATGGCTCGACCTGGTTGGCTTTGCAAGTGGCTACCAGCGACATGAGCACTGCGGCTCGGTGGCCGGCGCAAAAGAGCCCGTGGACACAGCATGTTGCTGGGGGGGATGGTAAAGCGCCGTTCGCCGGCAAGCGGCTGGTTCCAAGCAGTAGTGGGACATCGCCCTGGCGAGGCTCGCATCGGGCGCGGCGTTTGGCGCACTGACAAACTCCGGCCAGGTGCGTCCACAGTCTCAGGGTGCAGTAAGGTTCGGTCATCCCAATGTCGGATTTTGAGCGAACCTCCTTGGCTGGAGATTGTCTTCAAAGCCAAACGTTCACAATAACGGAGGTGCGCCATGCGACACACAGTGTACGAACAGTTCGACGAACAGCCATTTTTTTCGAGACGATGAGCAAGCGTCGTCGAGGATATCCGTCCGAATCGCAGGTCAAGCGCGGAGAGCGGACTGTCCACGGCGACAAGTTGCTGGAGGAAAAGCTGGGCAGAAACGATCTCTGTCCCTGCGGTTCCGGACAACGCTTCAAGCGATGCTGTCTGAAAAAGGGGCTGCTTTTGATGGCGTGAACCGGGACCACTACTTTTAGAGACTGACCGTCTCGGTAAAAGAAATCAAAGGCCCGCTCGGCTCAACGCAACCGACGGGCCTTTTGCGTTTCGTGATCAACCGCAAGGGGCCTGACGATGGGCGCTTCACACGGCGATTTCACTAAGTATCCTCGCACGCCTCATCTGTTCGGTTCGAAGGGGACCGAGGACGACAAGCATCTAGGTGAAAAGGAATCCAAGGCGTTCATCGCCGACCAGTCACTGATCGTCGAGGAGAAGATCGACGGGACGAACGTCGGCATTCACTTCTCGGACTCGGGTGAGATGTTCCTGCAATGCCGTGGCCATCTCATCACCGAAGGAATGCATCCGCAATACGATCTGTTCAAGCAGTGGGCAGCGGTGAAGCGGTACGTGCTGGAGAACCATCTGGAGAATCGCTACATCCTGTTCGGCGAGTGGGTCTATGCCCGCCATTCGATCCATTACCGCAAGCTGACACATTACTTCTTCGAGTTCGACATCTTCGACAAAGAGGATGCTGTCTTCCTCGATCTGGAGCAGCGGATGGCGCTGCTCGACGGAACCGGCATTCAGACGGTTCCAGTGCTTCATAAGGGAACGGTCAGCCGCGATGACCTCGAAGGTTTAATCGGACCCTCGCAGTTCGACAGTCACTTCGAGAACCCACTGACGAGGCGGCCTGACAATCTCATGGAAGGCTTGTACTTACGAACCGAAGCAGGCGGCTCCGTGACCAGGCGGGCAAAATGGGTTCGTCCTGAATTTGTGGAGAGGGTCAAGCAGAGCAATCACTGGCAGTACCAGGAGATGGTGCCCAACCTGTTGGCAGATGATGTGGATATTTGGTCATGAACTGGGAACAGCTCAAACAATCACCGCTGGACGACATCACCGCTTGGGCGGAAAGACAGCCGTGGGCTCAGAGGATGGCCGACTGTGCTCAGGATGCGCAGTGGCACTCCGAGGGGGATGTGTGGACGCACACCAAGATGGTTCTGAGGCAACTTACCCAACTCGATGAGTGGCCTTCGCTGACAGCGGACGAACAGAAAATCCTGATCTTCACGGCGCTCCTGCACGATGTGGCCAAACCGTTGACGACCGAGATCGATCCCGAGACAGGCCGAGTCCGCTCGCCCAAGCACGCCGTCAAAGGCGAGCACGTTGCCCGTGCGGTGCTCCGTGGTGTGGGATGCGACTTGAAAACTCGTGAGGTGATCGCTCGATTGGTGCGTTACCACGGGAGACCGGTGTTCTTGCTCGAACGTGCTGAGCCAACGCATGAACTCGTCCGGCTGTCGTGGCTCGTCAACAACCGCCTGCTCTATCTGTTCGCACTGGCCGACACCCGAGGACGAGACACCGACTCGATGACCCGGCCCGAAGAGAATCTACATTACTGGAAGCTGATGGCAGAGGAGGCCGACTGCTACGACAAGCCGTATCCGTTCGCCACCGACCATGCCCGATTCACGTTTTTTCGGCAACCACAGCCGGACTTGCACTACGTTCCCCACGAGGACTTTGCCTGCACCGTGACATTGCTGGCCGGTCTGCCCGCCAGCGGCAAGGACACATGGATTGCTAGGAACCGCAGCGATATCCCCGTGGTCTCCCTGGACGGCCTTCGAGAGGAACTCGATGTCGAACCAACCGAAAATCAGGGCCAAGTGGCGCAGCTCGCCCGAGAACGCTGCCGGGAGTTTCTCAGAACAGGCAGTTCGTTCGCCTTCAACGCCACGAACACGATGCGACAAACACGCGGCCGCTGGCTGGAGCTCTTTACCGATTACCACGCCCGCATCGAGGTCGTTTATCTCGAACCAGAGTTTGCGAAGATATTGAGGCAGAACAAGACGAGGGACAACGCTGTTCCAGAATCCGTAATCCGCAGGCTAGCCGAGAAATGTGAACCGCCGACGTGGCTGGAGTGCCACAATCTGGTGCTCGACGATGGAAGGGCGATATAAGGCATGAACTATCCATGAAAGTAAGTTCTTACTATGAACCCGCGGACACTCAACCGACTAAACCTGGCTCCGAGCAAGTATCACACTTGGAGACATCGCTACGGCTCAGTTAGCTGCTCATGCATTTTCTGAAGGTAAGCAGAGAAAGCATCAATCGCTTCGTTGAATTCATCTCTTGCAATGGTTACGCGTCCGCGCATGGGGAAATCGTCGTCGTCACCCCAATAATCCCAAGTAGCCCGGGGACACAGCACTTTGCCGGGGAGCATGTGAGCGCTGGCTGCTAGCAACTGGCTGTTGCAAGTAGTGGGACGTCGCATGGCGAGGCTCGCATCGGGCGCGGGGCTTGGGTGATCGGCCAGGGTGGCAGCCCCGACTAGCCCGGGGACACAGCACTTTGCCGGGGAGCATGTGAGCGCTGGCTGCTAGCAACTGGCTGTTGC
>JBQCJB010000026.1:0-2950 GCA_051953155.1 Aureliella sp.
TCGCCGCCGTGATAGAAGTACAGCACCCGCGCATGTTCGAGGAAGCGATCGACGACGCTGACGACCGTAATGTTTTCGCTCAAGCCGGGGACGCCCGGGCGCAGGCAGCAGATGCCGCGGATATTCAAGCGAATGGTCACCCCGGCCTGCGAGGCTGCGTACAGGGCGTTGATCAGCAGCGGATCGACCAGCGAGTTGAGTTTGACGACGATCAGCGCCCGCTGCCCTTGCTTCTTGCGCTGCGCCTCGCCTTCGATGAGCGTCAGCAGCCGCTTGCGCAGTCCGATCGGGGCGGCGTCGATCAGCCGATATTGCTGCGGCTGGCTATAGCCGGTGACCGCGTTGAGAAACGCGCTGGCATCGCTGCCCAGTTCGTCGTTGCAGGTCAGGTAGCTGATATCGCTGTAGAGCCGCGCGGTGGCTTCGTTGTAATTGCCGGTTCCAAAGTGCACGTAGCGGACGATCCCGCGCGGCTCGCGGCGGACGATGATGCACACCTTGGCGTGCGTTTTCAGTTTCTTGACGCCGTAGATCACTTGGACCTGCGCGTCTTCCAGTTCGCGGGCCCATTCGATATTGCGAGCTTCGTCGAATCGAGCCTTCAATTCGACGACGGCGGTGACATACTTGCCGCGCTCGGCCGCCCGGCACAGCGCAGCCACGATCGGGCTCTTGCGGCTGGTGCGATAGAGCGTCTGCTTGATAGCCAGGACATCGGGATCGTCGGCCGCTTCGTCGATCAGCCGCGTGACCGGTTCAAAGCTCTCGTAGGGATGGCACAGCAGCAGATCCCCTTCGGCCAGCGTGGCGAACATCGACTGGGCTGGATCGACCTGAGGGCTGCGCTGCGGTACCCAGATCGGATCGCGAAGGTTGTCATAACCTTCCAGCGACTGCAGTTGCATGAAAGCCGACAGATCGATGGGGCCGCTGGCGCGAACGACATCTTGCGGAGTCAATTCGAGTGCCCGGCAGAGGAATTCGAGCATCTCGCTGGGAGCGCTGCTGCAGATTTCCAGACGCACGCATTCGGCCGTGCGCCGCTGGGCGAGCACCTCTTCCATGTCGCGCATCAGGTCCGCAGCCGAATCCTCCTGCAAACTGACGTCGGCATTGCGGGTCACGCGAAAGGGCACCGCCGAAATCAGTTTCTCCTTCGGAAAGAAACGCTCGGCCAGCCAGGCAATCACATCCTCCAAGAGCGCAAAACTGAAGCCGCGCTCCGCCGGCAACGTGATGATCCGCGGCAGTTGGCGTCCGAGAGGAATGACGGCGAAGCGTCTGGCGGGATCCTGCTTGGGCGCCGCCAATTCGACGCACACGTGCAGCATCAAATTGGCCAGTAGCGGGAACTCTTCCTGTTCGTCGATGGCCATCGGCGAGAGCACGGGATAAATTTCTTCGTCGAAGATCCGCGTGGCCGCTTCGCGATGCCGCACGCTGGCTTCGCTCATCTTAATGCGCACGATCCCCGCCTCGGCCAATTGTGGCTCCAGCTCGCTGAGGAAGCAGGCGTACTGGTCCTCGACCATCTTTGTCGTGCGGGCCGTGATGGCCTCCAACTGGGCCGCGACGCTCATGCCGGCCGTATCGGTCGAGGCGGCGCCACGGCTGTGCTGCAGTTTCAGGCCGCCGACGCGGACCATGAAGAATTCGTCGAGGTTGCTGGCCGTGATGCCCAGAAACTTGAGGCGTTCCAGCAGCGGCACGCGCTGGCGAGTCGCCTGGTCGAGCACGCGCTGGTTGAACTCCAGCCAGCTGAGTTCGCGATTGAAATACAGTTCGGGATGATTCGTCATGCCAACGATTTTCCTTGTTTGGCCAGCTGTAGGCGGCGAACGAACTCGACCAACTCGCCGACGTTGCGATCACTATCAAATTTACTTCGAGCTCTCTCGGCTGCGCGGGCCAGCGGCTGGGCGTATGCGTCGCCCCCGCTGCGCCAGGCGCCGGTCGCCAGCACAATCTGCTCAGCCAGGCTCTGCGGGTCACCCGGTTTGGCCAACCACGCCAGGCATGGTTCGGGTTCGTCCAGTCCGAGCACTTCAGCCGAACCGCCGACACCTGTCGAGACGATCAACTTGCCCAGCTTTTGCGCCTGGATCAACACCAGCGACAGACCTTCCTGCAACGAGGGATGCAGCACGACGCTGGCAGCCGACAGCCAGCGCTCGGCATCGGAGCGAAAGCCGAGCAGATGAACGCAGCCCCCCAGCCCCAGCTGTTCGATGCGCCGCTCCAGCGCCGGCCGCAGGGTTCCCTCGCCGGCGATGACAAAGTGCGCGTCTGGGATTTGGCGATGCACCAAGGCCGCGGCCTCGACCAGCGGCAGATGCCCTTTGCACTCGAGCAGGTTGCCGACGCAGACCAAGAGCGGTTCGGCCGAGCCGATGCCCAGCTGGCTGGCCGCCCATTCCCGGGCAGTCGGATCGGCCTCCGGCGTCGGCCCGCCACCATAGATCACGACGGTCCGCTGGCGTGGAATGCCGGCAGCGAGCACGGAGCGGCGGGCGGCTTCGGAAACGCACACGATCGCATCGGACATCATCCGCAGCTTCAGTGGACTGCGCACTGGAAAAACGACATGGCGGATCGCCAGCCGCAAGGGCCGATTGGGTCCGGCGGCCAGGGCCGCGGAGCCACCGAGCATGATGGCGTGCGAATCATTCAGTAACAAAACGTCGGGAGCCCACTGCTGCAAGCCGCGGCGCACGCGCAGCCAGTCGCGCGGATTGATGCCGCGCCGTTCGGGTGTGGCAATGATTCCATCGCCCGATTCGGCCACCCGCCGATGCAGCGGCTCACCGCGGCGCACGATCCATTGGACTTCGTGACCGCGCGCCAACAACGCACAGCGGATCGCCCACAGGAGCGTCTCGCCGCCGCCCCAGTCTGCCTGCGTGCTGGCCAAACAAAATCGCATTCCGTCTTCCGAAGTTAGCTGTGCATC
>JBQCJB010000027.1:0-2794 GCA_051953155.1 Aureliella sp.
AAACGGCGTTTGGCTGGTGATCTTTCCGTTGGCGACCGAGTTCATCGCCACGCCCCCAGTCATGCACAGGTTCTTGCATTTCGTTTGCTCGTGCAGCCTGCGCAACAAGTGGAGAATGATTTCTTCGGTCACCACTTGCAGCGACTTGGCGATATTCTCGTGGCGTTTGGTGACCTTTTCTTCCTTGGTTCGGGCTGGTCCAAGATCGTCGATCAGTTTCTGGCTGTAAAAGGGCTCGAGAACCGGCGCGCCGTCGTTCCAAGTCATGGTGATGCCGCGCTTCTGGTGGGTGAAGTAGTCGAGATTGAGCCTGAAGGTGTTTCCGTGGGGCGCGATCAGTTTGCGAAAGAATTCGACGAACTCGGGCTCGCCGTAGGGCGCCAACCCCATCACTTTGTATTCGTCGCCGAAGTAAGGAAAGCCCAGGTACATCGTGATCGCGGTGTAGAGGAACCCGATCGAATGCGGAAAGCAAACGCGGTCGAGATCTTTCCAACTGCGATCGCTGGCCAGGGCCGTCAGCGTGCTCGTGAAATCGCCCATGCCGTCAACGGAGAGCACCGCCGCCTGGTCATACGGGGAGATCAGAAAACCGGCTGCGATGTGCGTCTGATGATGTTCGATGTGATGGAATTGGGCTTTGATCTGAGAGCGGTCGACGCCGAGTGAGGCGGCGAGTTGTCCGTCTAAGCCGAGTGCTTTGCCTTGCCGCTTCAAGCGGTCGAGAATCGCCCGCACGCTCGGTCGATGGCTGGCCACGAAGGCCAAACGCTTGGCCAGGTTCGCTCGAGGATTGAAAGACACAGCCACATGGTCGACGTCGGAAATCTTGGCACCGGCATAATCGAGACAGTATTGAATCGACTGGGCTGGAAAGCCGGCCCAATGTTTGATGCGGTTGAAACGCTCCTCTTCCACAGCCGCCACCAGTTGCCCGTCAACGACCAGGGCAGCGGAAGCATCACCGTGGTAGGCGTTTATTCCCAGAATGATCATATCCGTCCTTTCACTATTCGGCGGCCAAGGGAGCGTGTGCACGTCCTGTTTGGCCACCGCTTTTTTAAGCCCTACGACGCTCTGCAACCAGCTTATTGCGTCACCGACGCGGGGCGAGAACCCTGGCCGCTCAACCACTCATAGACTTCGCTTAACCCTGCGGCCATGCCTTTCCAGGAATACTTCGACATGACGTACTCCCTGGCTGCTCGGCCTTTCTCGCGAAGCGAAATTTCGTCCAGCCCCAAGGCATCTCGTAGAGCCAGGGCCAGACTCTCCTTGGTCGGTGGAACGCACCAACCGATTTGCAATTCGTTCAGGACTTGCCAGGGCGTTTGGGTCGTCGTCAACACGGGCAATCCGGCCACCATGGCCTCGGCGATGACGATACCGAAGTTTTCGCTGAAGGAAGGCAGTACGAACAAATCGGCGTTCACATAGGCCTGCCACTTGGCGTTATCGTCGAGCGGCTGGTGGATCGACACCCGCGTCTGCAGCCCGAGTCTTTCGATCTCGTGCCGCACCTCGGCAGCGTGCCCGTTCTCGTCTGGTCCGACGATCGCTAACCGCCACTCGTCCGAAGCCGACTCCCGCCAAGCCTGCACGAGGTTCAGCAAGCCCTTTTTGGGATGTATCCGCGACAGAAACAGAGCCGTGCGAGTTTTGGACAGCATCCGCGGCGGCATTTCCGTCG
This sequence comes from Aureliella sp., assembly GCA_051953155.1. GTDB lineage: Bacteria > Planctomycetota > Planctomycetia > Pirellulales > Pirellulaceae > Aureliella. The sequence continues at coordinate 1,691 of JBQCJB010000027.1, forward strand.
GAAAATCGAAGCCGTTTGGAATCAGGGCAACAGGACGGCCGAGCCCTAAGCGTCGAATTTCATCAACTTCCAACTCGCTCGTGGCGTGAATCACATCCGCGGAGAGAAGATCGCTCCGCTGATAGAGCGTCCATGCAACCTTCTTCTTCCATCGGCCATTGGCCAGAGCCCAGGGCGAAAGCATCCCATGAGGGCTCACCACTCGTTTCAAGTGACGCTTGCGGCAGTAGCGTGCGACTTCGTGATTATTGGCCAGCCAAATTGCATGGTCGTGAACAACAACGTCACCTTCACCGGCCAATTGGCCGAGCGAGTGAACAAAGTGCCCTGAGTCAGAGGCCGACTCGGCAGGCACGTGCACGCGGGCCAGTTTTGGCAGAACGCTGCTCGACTCCGGTCGCCCGGCCAGTCCAGTGATCAGGTGGCAATCCATCCCGCGCAAGGCGAGCGCATCGCAAATGGACGGGACGACTCGGGAGGTACCCCCGAAGTCAGCCAGAGTACTGGCGATGGTCTGAATCACGCGCATTCGGGAAATCTAGCCAAGCAGCGAAAAAGCGGTATCACAGAATCAGCGACCGACGAGAAGAGCACGAACTACTGCGTTTCCAGCAGTGTCACTCGGCGCTGGTCGGACGAACCGCCACCGCGAACAAGAGCGTGTTCCTCGGGAATCGCCAGGGTATTGAACACACATTCGTTGACTGCCGGATAACCGGAGGCTTCGCCATTGAACATGAGATAATGGTGTTGACGGAATGCCTTCGCGATCGCTGCGGCCTGTTCGTCACCCACTTCGATATAGACAACCGGTCTGACCTCGCTCAGGAGTTTCGTCGCGCCCGACAGAACCAGGGCTTCCGCGCCTTCGACATCGATCTTGACGATATTCGGATGTCGGAAGTTGCTGAGCATGTCATCGAGCGTAATGGTCAAGACATCCTGCGCGTACCGCACACCGCCAGCCTGCGAACGCATACTGACTGCCGATAGCGAATTGGACGCACGCCCTCGGGCTGCGATTTCGAGCTGGGTAAACGACGGACGATCGGAGACTGCGGCGCATAAAACGCGAACGTTCTGCAGCTGCTGTTTGTTGCGTTC
>JBQCJB010000028.1:0-5742 GCA_051953155.1 Aureliella sp.
AGTCCGGCCAGCAGCCGCGCCAGCCCGCGCTGCTTGCTCCCCGCGATTCCCGAGAGTAGTTTTTCCGCCTTGCGCTCTCCAAAACCTTCCAGCGTCAGCAGCTGTTCTTTCGTCAGGCGGTAGAGGTCCGCGTAGCCGTGCACCAGGTCAGCGTCGACCAACTGGTCGATGATTTTCTCGCCCAAGCCGTCGATCTCCATCGCGCTGCGGCCGGCAAAGTATCGCAGCTTTTGACGAAGCTTGGCTGGGCAGAGTTCGTTCACGCAGCGGATGTAGACGCCCTGCTCGTCCTTGACCAGCAGGGAATGGCATTCGGGGCAGTGCGTCGGGAACTGGTACTTGGGGGGCTCGCCCTCGCGGCGATGCTTTTCCACGCGGACCACGTGAGGAATGATCTTGCCCGCCTTCTCGACGACGACCCAGTCGCCGATGCGAATGTCCTTGCGCTCGATTTCCTCCGCGTTGTGCAGGCTGGCGCGGGCGACCGTCGTACCGGCCAGTTGCACCGGCTCCAGGTCCGCCACGGGCGTGATTGTGCCCGTTTTGCCGACTTGGACTCGGATGTCGTTCAGCCGCGTCACGGCTTCGTATTTTTCGAACTTGTAGGCGACGACCCACCGCGGGCTTTTGCTGGTCGTTCCCAGTTTGTCGCGATAGTCGAAGCGATCGAGTTTGAAAACGAGGCCGTCGACCTCGAAATCGAGTTCGTGCAGTTCTTCTTCGAGTGCTTCCACGGCTGCGACAACATCTTCGGCCGAATCGAACAAGCGGACCTTGGGCGTCGACCGCAGGCCAAAGCTGTTCAGTCGCGACAGGAACTCCATGTGGGTTTCGCTGTGCATGCCTTCGCAATAGCCGACGCCGTGACAGAAGAAACGCAGGTGGCGCTCGGCGCAGATTTTCGGATCTTGCAGACGGACCGTGCCGGCGGTCACGTTTCGCGTGTTGGCAAACGCCGGCTCGCCATTCTCGGCCCGCGCGAGGTTCAGCTTCACCAGCTCGCTGTTGTTCATATAGACTTCGCCACGGACTTCCAGCAGCGGAGGAGGGTCGCCCGAGAGTTTCAGCGGAACGTCATGGATCGTGCGGATATTGTGCGTGATATCGTCGCCGACTTCACCGTTGCCGCGAGTGACCGCCCGCTTGAGCAAGCCATTCTCGTAGACGACCGCGGCAGCCACGCCATCGACCTTCAACTCCATGACCCAGGCCGCTTTAGGGACGCCCAGATTCTTTTGCGCCCGCGCGAGAAAGGCTTTGAGTTCGTCGATGTTGTAGGTGTTGTCGATCGACAACATCGGCACCTGGTGCCGCACTTGCGTCAGCTCGGTAATCGGTTGATCGCCGACGCGGCGGGTTGGGCTGTCGGCGGTGACCAATTCCGGATGTTCGCGCTCGAGCTGTTTTAGCTCCTCGAGCAAGCGATCGTATTCCAGATCGCTGATTTCCGGGGCAGCCTCGACGTAGTACTTGCGATCGTGAAAACGAATTTGCTCACGGAGTTGCTCGATACGCTTGGCAGGCTGCACAACAGACTCCGCTTACGCCAGATCGCGGTCTTCGAACAGAAGCAGGGCTAGGAACATCGACAGCATGATATACAAGACGCAGTAGAGCAACGTCCCGCTGAGCAGCGACATCGGGATCGGCGTGCCTGCGTCGATGGCTGCCTGCATCGAAAAATGTTCCAGGATCGGCGTAACGGTGGCGACCAGCTGGGCAACGAACTTGACGATCGGAAAGCCTTCGTTGGCGCCGCTGACGATGGCGGTGGCCAGGTGCCCGACGACGTACATACCGAAGCACACGGCGATGTTCGCCAGCTGAGGCAGCCGCGTGGCCAGGGCTACGCTGAAGGTGCTCAATAGTGTGGCTTGCATCAAACCGAGCACCAACCCGGGAACGGTCGCGACCATTTCGCGGTGGCAGTCTTGCCAGGCGGGCATTTCCAATGAGTTTTCGCGGGCTTCGTAGATCGGTTTGTAGGCTACCGCCCCCAGCTCGATCGTGCCGAGAATGACGAACAGCAGCGTCACGATCCAAAAGATGCCCAGGAATTTTCCGAGGACGAACGAGCGCCGCTGCAGTGGTTTGCTGAGGACCGTCAGTGCGGTGCGTCCCTCGATTTCCTCGCTGATCGAACTGCTGGCGGACCAGATGCCTTGGAAGGCGGCCAGGAGCATGATGACGACGATGCCACATTCCTTCAGCAGTTTGATGTCTTCGCCAAAGGTATAGAACGAGAGGAACTCGAACAGGATGATCAGGAACGCGCCCAACGAGAGCAGCACCGCAAACAGCGGCTGGGCCAATTCGTTTTTGACCGTCGCCAGGGCCACTGCCGAAGCGCGCGGTGCGACGGCTTGCTGCAGCAGGATTACCATGCCGGTCAGTAGCACGATCGCGGCGGTGATCAGAATCGTCGAGGCCTGCGGAACGGCCGGCTTGGTGACGACCGTCACCTCGATGGTGGCCTCGTCGACTTCGCGGTTTTGGATGTGCAGTTGGCGGTTCGGGTCGCCGATGGCTACCGGCGGTTCCTGGTCATCTTTGCGCGACCAGGCGAGCTCTTCGTCGGCTTGTAACCGCTTGGGAGCTCGGGCGAACTGGCTGCTCTTGGCTGCGTCGCCCAGGACGACGGTGCGGTTGGTTTTAATCGTGAACGCGTCGAGCAGATTGCGATCGACGCTAAGTTCGAAAGGCACCAGAGGCGCCTCGTCGGCGCTTGTGTCGGCCGGCGCGGCGGGGATGACCTGCGTGAAAACCTGAGTGCCGGTTTCGAAGAGCCGCGGCACGCTGGTGATCGCGGCCTGCGGGTCGGGGAAGATCAGACCCGCGAGCAAACCGATGACCATGACGACCAGCAGGCAGACGAACAGCACCGAGGACGCCCCTTCGGTCAGCGTCGTCAGCAATGTATTGGCCGACTTGCGGCCGGCGCAGAACACCAGCGCCCAACCGACGATCGCACTGAGCAGCAGCACAGCCATGAAAATCAGCAGCCGCTCGAGGCTCAGTTGTTCGTTTTGCTGAGCGGCCGAAAACGCTTGCCGGTCAACGACGAACCACGCCCCGCCGGTGATCAGCGCCGTGAGCACGGCAGCGACGACGTGGCCGGCCGGTCCATGCGAAAGTCTTTCCCAAGGTGGGACCAGCGTCAGCACCCTCATCAGCACAACGAACAACCCCAGCAGCACCAGGCCGGCCAAGATGCCCAGACCGACGAGAAAGAACGGACTGGCCCATTTGACCAGCCAGGTCTCGGTGTTCGCCTGAGCGAGCGGCATAACTGTCAAGGTATGTAGCAGGTGCATAGCAAGTAACACAGCTCTGCAAGAGAGTTCGAAGGATAGAAACCGGCCATGACGAATTACGGAAAAGCTAGCAGGCAGGGGCTAGGGTGCTATTTTGCTCGAAACCGCCAGCCGCGTCGACTGCCCTTGAGCGGGCGGGCGTTGGTCTCGTCCTAACTAGCAAACACCGGTCTCGGCGCCCCGGCGCAGCCCTGGCCGCTGCGGCGTACTACGTCTGGGCGGCGCGGTCGGTTCAAATCGACTGGCTCCTTCGATTTCTCGAGGCAGCTGCGAGGCACGGTCCCCCTGCGACAATCCCTCGCCGGGCGTTTACTTTCCCGTGTTGGGCAGTTTTAATAGGCGAACTTTAACTTTAAACCCATCCAATTTCGCGAGTTACATGAAACCAATCCGAAAACTGCTGGCGGCGAACCGTAGCGAAATTGCGACCCGCGTTTTCCGCAGCGCACACGAGTTGGGCATTCGCACCGTCGCCATCTACTCCCACGAGGACCGCTTTGCACTGCACCGGTTCAAGGCCGACGAAGCGTATCAGATAGGTAAGCCAGGCGAGCCGATCCGGTCGTATTTGGATATCGAAGCGATCGTCGATATTTGCCAGCGCTACCACATCGACGCCGTGCATCCGGGGTACGGTTTTCTGTCCGAGAATCCGCAGTTCGCCGCGGCGTTAGAGGCGGCCGGCGTCGTATTCATCGGGCCGTCGGTCAAGGCGCTCCAGGATTTGGGGGATAAAGTTGCCGCTCGCGATATCGCGGTCAAGGCCGGAGTGCCGGTGCTGGCCGGCAGCCCGACTGCCGTGACTTCGCTCGACGACGCCAAGCAGCGGGCAGCGGCGATGGGCTACCCGATCATGCTCAAGGCCGCCAAAGGGGGTGGCGGACGGGGTATGCGAGTCGTCGAGAACGAAGCGGCGCTCGGACCGGCTCTCGAAACCGCCCAGCGCGAATCGCTCAACGCCTTCGGTTCGGACGAAGTCTTCGTCGAGAAACTGGTCCGAAACGCGCGGCACTTGGAAGTGCAGATCCTCGGCGATGGCCATGGCCAGCTGATTCACCTCTTCGAGCGCGATTGCTCGGTCCAGCGCCGGCACCAGAAAGTCGTCGAGCTCGCTCCGGCTCCCAACCTGCCCCCCAAGATCGCCGCCGAATTGCACGAAGCCGCTTTGGCGATCGGCCGTTACGTGGGCTACAAGGCGGCCGGTACCGTCGAATTCCTGCTGGACGCCGACACCGGCAAGTTCTATTTCATCGAAGTCAATCCGCGCATCCAAGTCGAACATACGGTTACCGAAGAAGTCACCGGTATCGATCTGGTGCGGGCCCAGATTCTGGTCGCCATGGGGCATCGCTTGGGCGACGCGAGCGTCGGACTGCCGAGCCAGGCTGACGTAAAGACCACCGGCTTTGCCCTGCAGTGCCGGGTGACGACGGAAGATCCCGCCAACCAGTTCCGCCCCGATTACGGACGCATCACGCACTACCGCAGCGCCGGCGGCATGGGCATCCGCCTCGACGGCGGCAGCGCGTTCAGCGGTGCGGTCGTCAATCCGTTTTACGATTCGATGCTGGTCAAGGTATCGGCCCGCGGCCGCGACCTGGGCGAGGCGGCCAAACGGATGGAGCGAGCCCTGCAAGAGTTCCGCATCCGCGGCGTCAAGACGAACATCCCGTTCTTGATTCGCCTGGTGACCAACGAGACCTTTCTGGCCGGCAAGGCCACGACGCGGATGATCGACACGACGCCGCAGTTGTTCGATTTCCCCAAACGCCGTGACCGCGCCACGCGCGTGCTGACCTACATCGGCGATGTGCTGGTCAACGGCAATCCGACCGTCAAGGGCGACATCAAAATCAAACGCCGCGAACCGGCGCCCTTGCCCGACATCAAACCGGGCCAGCCGATTCCCAAGGGCAGCCGCGACCGACTGAAGGAACTCGGGCCCACCAAGTTCGCCCAGTGGGTTCTCGACCAAAAGACGCTGCTGCTGACCGATACGACGATGCGCGATGCGCACCAATCGCTGCTCGCGACGCGGCTGCGCACCTATGACATGTTGCAGATCGCCGACGCCTACGCGCGGCTGGCGCCCCAGTTGTTCTCGCTCGAAATGTGGGGCGGAGCGACGTTTGACACTTCGATGCGTTTCCTCAAAGAAAGTCCCTGGCGGCGGCTGACGTCGCTGCGCGAACGTATCCCCAACATCATCTTTCAGATGTTGCTGCGGGCCAGCAATGCGGTGGGCTACACCAACTATCCCGACAACGTCGTGCAGCTGTTCGTGCGCGAAGCGGCTCAGGCGGGCATCGACTTGTTCCGCGTTTTCGACGCCCTCAACTGGGTCGAGAACATGCGGGTCGCTATGGACGCAGTCCTGGAAAGCGGCGCCATTTGCGAAGCGGCCATCTGCTACACCGGCGACATCCTC
>JBQCJB010000029.1:0-15837 GCA_051953155.1 Aureliella sp.
ACAAAGAATTCGCGCCGCTTCGCGATCGCTTCGGGGAGTGCGTAGCCACGATCGATCGTCAAATGACTCTCAAGAGCGACCGCTCGACGCAGCCGCTCGGCGAGTTGAGCGGCATGATGCGTTCGATCTCGTCGAGTCTGAACGTCGAAGACCTCGAAAAGAGCCGCTCGACAGCCATGCTGAAACTGAGCGTCAACGCCAGCCACCTGGCGCGCATCAACCGGCGCATCGAACATGTCTTGCGGCAGGAATTCGTCAACGACCTCCAGCAGGTCGAGCGGCAAGCCTTGGAATCGGCCGAAGAAATCACGGCCGATCTGGAAGAGCGGTTCGCGGCCAGCGTGCCTCTGAAATTCCCACCGCTGGACGTCAACCATGCCTGGCGCTCAGTCGAAAACCTGATGGCCGTCGGCAAGGAAGCGCATATCGAACTGGTCCGCAAAGGTTTCTTCGACGTGCTGACCGCCGGTCGTCAAAAGGTGTTCATCATCATCATGTTCGTGTCGTTGATGGGCCGCATGGGATTGCCCAATCTTTTTTCGACGCCCGCCTCGAAGGCCGGCTTTGGACTGTTCATGGCTGTCGTTATGGTCGGCAGCATGATCAACGCGGTCTTGAATTGGCGCCGCGAAAAGCAGCTGCAATCCGAAAAGGAAATGTCCAAGATCCGCGAATCGCTGCTGGTCGAAGGCAGCAAGGTCATCGAGCAAGTCGAAAAAGCCAAACTGGCCACGATGCGCGACTATTTCAAGGAACTGGGACGCTCTTTCGATGGCACGGTCAAGCAGTTCATCGAAGAAGCGGTCGGCCAGCAACGCGCCAAGCGCGAGGCTGAACTGCAAAAGCAAGACGCGCTGCGCAAAGCCCTCGAGGCCCGCACCAAGCAGTTCGCGGAGATGCAGCGGCAAGCCGGCAAGCTAGCCGATCAAGCCCACATGCTTCTGGCGGCCACCTCGGCGAAGATCGCTGAACTGGCATCTGGAGCCACGCTCGAGAAGAAAGCACGCCCGACCGAAGCGCCTGGCCAGCGTACACTTGGCCGCCAGACACCCCCTGCCGGCGCAGCTGTCAATGCAACTGTGAACGCGACTGTCAACTCAACCATCAATTCAGCTGCCGAAGCGGTTTCCGCGCCGCCCGCGGCCGAGCCGGCTCGCCCCCGGGCGATTGGGGCTTTGGCTGAACGCCGCCTGAAAAGAAGTCTGGCAGCTCAGAGTCTGGCGACGACAGACGCGGGCCAGTGATGACCATCCCCGTGATGGCCAACATTCAGCGCGGGTCGCAATAGAGAAATAGCAGAGGTCCGGCCGATCGCGGCAGGCCATGTTCACTGACGAAAAACAGTTCACCGTTCTGACTTACTTAGCTGACGGCTTTTTGGGCGATAGGTGTTTCCATGACGGTTCTCGGCATCGATTTGGGATCCAAGTTTTCGACGGTCGCCCACGTGAATGCCGACGGCGTGGCGACGCTCATTCCTGATGCGCAGGACGGGGAGGCCTTTCGAACGCCATCGGTAATCCATAGTGGGCCTTCCGGCCGCCTGGTTGGGCAAGCTGCCCTGATCGCCTCGTTGGCTCAACCCGGCCTGCCGCTGCTGCGGGACGCGAAGTGGTTGCTGGGCTGCGACGGCGCGACGAGTCAAGCGTCTCGCGCGACCGGACTATCCGCCCAACAGGGCGTGGGCTTGCTGCTGGACAAGTTGCGCAGCGATGCGACCGCCTGCGGAGAGAGTGTAGACGGGGCCGTACTCGCCGTTCCCCGAAGTTTTACGGCCGACCAGTGCCGTGCGCTGCGAGCCGCAGCGGCGGCCATCGACTTGCCGGTTCGAGCGCTGGTCGATGAATCGATCGCCGCGGCGATGCAGCTTGTCTCGAACTGGTCGCAGCCAACGACTGCGCTTGTCCTCCATCTGGGCAGTCGCACGTGCGAGACGACGATCGTCCGCGGCGGGCGCGGGTCGATGCAGGTGCTGGCCACAAAGAGCCAGACGGCACTTGGCGGCCGGTGGGTCGACGAGCGGATCGTGGACCAGATGCGCCCCGAATTCGAACGCCAGCACGGACCCATCGGCCAGGATGCAACCATCCAGCTCGCGCAGCTGGCCGAGCAACTCAAGCTGGATCTCTGCCGTTCCAGCAGCGGCCAAGTCAAGCAACAAGCGCTGCTGGGCAAAGGCGCCTTCGAATTCGTGCTGACGCGGTTTCATTTCGAGCGGATGATTCGCACGCTGGTCGCCAAGTGCCTGGACTTGTGCAGTGAAACTCTGGCCGAGGCGCGACTCGACTGGGCGGACATCGGCAGCGTGCTGCTGGTCGGCGGCGCGGCGCAAATGCCGGCGGTTCGGCGAGAATTCGAGCAGCGTTCGGGCTTGCCCACAGAGCGGATCGTCAGCGACTCGGGGCACGCGGCCATCGCCTATGGAGCTGCCCTGCTGGCCATGCAGGACGACGTCCAACTTGGTCGGTTCGCGTTGAACGAAAGCGGAGGTGCAAGCGCCAGTGCTGCCGCTGGCGATCGCGAGGCAGGGAATCTGCCGCTGGCCAAATTCGACATCGGCATTCGCATCGGCGACCCACGCTCGTCCACCGCGGCGATCTACCGGCTAATCAAACGCAGCTCGCCCTTGCCGGCGACTGCGATGCGGCAATTTCGAACTTCGCGGCCCGGCCAGACTCGCCTGGTAATCGATGTCGTGCAGGCGCTCGGATCGACGCGCCGCGCGGTCAGTCTGGGCCAATTCGCCATCGAGCTGCCTGCCGGGCTGCCGGCCAACCACGCCGTCGCCGTCACCATGTGCTGCGATGTGGATGGTCAGGTCGAGGTCAAAGCATCCGCGTAGTCAAACACCGGGCGCCGACCGCGCGATCGCGACCACGGCGCCGGCAATCTCGCGCGGGGCGCATCGTCAGGCCGACAGCAAGTCTCACTGCAAAAGTTCGTGCGTCGAAAGAAAGGTCTTGCGCAACGCGACGACTGAGGCACGGATTTGTGGGGTGACCAGCGAGGTCAGCATATGCCCGGCGAAGCCCACCATCGCCAGTGCGACAAACACCGATTTGTCGAATTGGTCGCTAAAAGCCAAAGCTAACACGGCGATCAGCGGCGTCAGGGCCAGCGCACCGCCGGCTCGAGAGAGCCGCTCCAGGTGTTTGTCCAACTCCCGTTGACCGGCTGCGTCCTCGCCATCGGGCAGAAAGCGAGGTAGGAACGCACGGGTCGTCACCAGCGAGGCGAGCGCAAAAGTTGTCGTCGCCGCAATGATTCCGTGCAGCACTTGGGAAACGACGAACGCGCTGACGTCGATTACGCCGACGTGGCTGTGCTGGGAGACTCGATTCCACAATGGAAAGATTAAACCGCTGACCGACCACAGGGCCAAGATCACCAGACTGGCCTGCGCAGGCGCCGTCAGGGAACGCCGCGCCATGCGGTGCCGTTGGTCCTCGGACAAGCGTCGCCCACTTTGCAGGTTCCGAGCGATCGGTCCCAGAATCAGAAGTGCAGCCACGATGCCGACTGTATAAGCCAGCATATTCACCGCAGGCTTTTCCACATTGTCGAAAAACGCTCTGTCAAAATTGTGAGTCGTCAGCCGGCCATTGGCCCAGATGTTCAGCAAAGATACGCACGCGTTGGGCAGCAGGCCCAGCGCGATCAGCCAACGCAGCGGTTGCCGCGACCAACGCTCGGTCCAACTACCGACCGGCGGATGCAACAATCGGTCGAGCGCGGGATCAATGCACAGTTGCAGTTGGCGGGCGAGCGCACGCGCCGACGGCCTGTGGTGCGGATCGCTCTCCAAGGCCTGAAGCAAATTGGCAACCAAACCTTGCGGGCAATCGGCCGGCAATTGGCTCACGTCCGGCAGCCTCTGCCGCGACGCGAGCAGTCCCGACAGCGACCAGTTCTCGCCGGAATCGGCGGCAGGAACTTGCCCAGGTGTGCTCTCCTCCGCAAAAGGCCGGACCCCGGCCAGCAGTTCCCACAACACGATCGCCAGCGAATAGACATCGCTTTGCGAACCGACGGCGTCGACGCGGGCCAGGCCCAGCAGCACGCGCAACTGCTCCGGCGACATGTAAGCCAGACTGCCTCCAAAAGCATCTTCGATCGACGAGCCGACGACGGCTTGTCCGAAACTCAAATTGAAATCGACCAGCATCGGACGGCCGTCGGCAGAGATCAAAATGTTCTCGGGCTTGATGTCGCGATGCCACACGCCTGCGCGGTGCGCATGGTCGAGGGCGTCGGCCAGACGAGCTCCGAGCCAGGCCACGGTCCGGCTCCAACTGGCCAGCGGAATTGCATGGCTCTGACCGAGAGCGGTCGGTGTTTCTCCCTTTTCCTTCAGCACGTTCTGCAGTTGCTCGAGGTAGCCTCGGCCGTCGAGCTGGCCGTGGGCCCTGCGCTGCCGCCAGTCGACGATTCTGCGCAGCGTACCGCCGGGAACGTACTGCATATACATCAGCGTCAGCGTCCCGGCCGCGCGCTCGTCGAAGACGCGAACGATGTGCGGGTGGTCCAACTTGCTCAGCACCGGCGATTCAAAGCTGCGTCGCTCGGTGACCTTCAACGCGACCAGGCGCTGCATCGATTTTTGCTGGGCAAGAAAAACGCGAGCAAAGGCGCCTTGGCCGAGTTCATTCAGCAGTCGGAAATCATCGATCTCGTCGCCGACCTCCAGCGTCGCTAGCGCCGGAGAGAATCCGTGCTCGTCGACCGATGGCGCCGATGAGCAACGACCTTGGCGGAGACTGGTCCGGCGCTGAAGTTCCCGATCGACAGCTTGCAAATGGCGATCGAGCAGCACGCGATCATGCGCGGGAAACCGCTCGAAGTAGCCATCCAACTGCGGACGGTCGCCCCACAGATGCCGCACGCGATACTCTTCGGTAATCAGTTCCAGGGGAACAACCGCTTGCCCCAGCCGCTGGTGGAGCAGCGCTTGATAGTCCTCCAGGCACGCGCGCCATGGCAGCTCGCCCGGTCGCGTGGCCTCAGTCAAACCTCGCGAGCGGCGCCAGCGATGTTCCAGGTCGATCTTGATCAGTTCGACTCCGAGCGCAAAGACTTCGTGCGGGCCGGCTGAACCATCGCTGGGCAGCGCGTCCTCAATCCGCGGCGGATGCCCTTCGTGCCACGCCTGGTCGAACTGGTCCAGCGTGTCTTCGATGCCGCCACGGGCCAGTGCGTCCTTCAGCAGTCGGCTTGGATCCACAGAACTGTCTTCGATGCCTGGAAAGAGCAAATACTTGTGACCACGCGCTTAAATGTTATCATCTTGCTTCCCGATACGTCAGAACGCTCCGATTGGTTAAAGTTGGCTAATGAGTTCCGGTTCCAAGGCATTTACGCAGCATTGGCTACAGTCGTTGACCTTGGTGGCCCGAGAGCCGGTGGCCCAGCAGCTGAAACCGCTGCTGGACACGATCGACGAGCTCGGTCGCACCGGCAGCGAGTCGGATCGAACTGCTGCGGCTCAGCGGCTGTGGGACTTCGCCGAGCGCGAAGGGCTGCGCAGCGTGCTGGAAATCCTGCCAGTCGAACAGCCCGATTGGACCTTTGATCGCGAAGATCCCTTCAGTTACCGCCGCGTCGGCCGCGATCAAATCGGCGATTTTGCGACCTGGGCCCAATGCTTGGGCATCGCGCCGTGCGAAGTTCCCTTGGTGGCTGATATTACCAGTCGCGACTGGCTGAACCTGGCGCGGCAAGAGGCCGTGCGGTTGCAGCAGACGATGAGCACCGCCGGACTACCGCAGGGCTTGAATTTGCAACTGAACTGCAAAGCAACCTGGGATCTCAAAGGTTGGTCGGTGCGTTTCGATCAGGCCGAGTGGGTCGTCGTCCGCTACGATGAACCCGTTTCCGTAACGCGGCCCGAGTTCGACGAGATCGATGAGACGCTGGCATGGGCGATCGCTACGGCCAACGAGTCCTTAGTTCCCAAGGTAATCGCTAAGACGAGCGGCGAATTCGAGGAATTGCCATGGCTGGGCTGTTCCGACCGCTTGGAGCCCTTGCATCGGCGAGTTTTGATTGCCGATGCCAAGCATACTTCGCCATGGTTTCGCCGCGTTTGGGCGTGCGTCTGGCCTGTCGTCTATCGCGAGCAGAACGTGCTGCGAGGCCAGGCCAACATCGATGACGTGCGTCAGGAGTTGGCCGCGTGCATCAAGGAGGTTCCCAGGCTGACGACCTGGATGTTCGTCTTTGCCAAACTGGTTTGCGAATGCCAGTTGGGGCGCGGGCTGGGACTCTCGGCCGATTATCTGGCCTGAAGCGCTACCGGACTCGCCAGGCTTTCCTCACGCGGCGAGTTGAGCGGCGCGCTCCGCTGCACAAGTTTTTCTGTGCGGCTGTGCCAGTTTGCGCCATGCCTGTCGCGGGTTGTTCGATGTATCGGGCCGCTGGAGATTCAACGACGGGCGCTCGGCAAGAAAAAACGTGGCTCGCGTGCGCGCTGGTGCTGCGAGCGAAGTTCGCTTCTTTCTCTAGCTTTATTCCATCGGCTACGCCCGCCGCCGCCGCGCGGCCAAACGCGAGGCTCGGCGCAGCGCTGACGTTCGGCACATGAGTTGCCAATTCTGAGTTGCCAGTTCAGCGATGCGCTGACATTGATGAGTAGCACACATTCGCTTCGATGTCCTTCCGCGTCGAGCGAACTATCCACTCACTTCTGTTTGATGGAGCCGACAGCCATGTCCACTGCAGTTGCCAAGCCGCGCCCGCAAAACATCACTCCGCGAAGTCCCTTCACGGCGTTTCGTCAGGAGATGGAAGAGTTGATGTCGCGTTTTTGGGAAGGAGCCGCCACAGACCTATCCACCGGAACGTTTTCTCCGACGTTGGATCTGTCGGAGACCGACAATGCCTACGAAGTCCGCATGGATGTTCCGGGAATGGAGGCCAAGGATATCGACGTGCAGGTGCACGGCAACGTGGTCACGTTGAGCGGTTCGCGCAAAGAAGAACGCACGGAAAAAGGCAAGACGTTTCACCGGATGGAGCGTCGCACGGGGGCCTTCTCGCGCACCCTGACGCTGCCGTGCAGCATCAAGGAAGACGAGGTGGCCGCCGAGTATACCGGTGGCGTCCTGACGGTCGCCCTACCCAAATGTGAAAAAGAGCGTGCCCGGCGAATCAGTGTCAAAGGCTAAGCCGCTCTCAAGCAACGCAAACTGCGTTTACGCCCGGGCTGGTCGGAACAATCGCATCTCCGGCCAGCCCATCTTTTTGAAAGAAATCGCCAGCGCGCTTTGCGCTTTTTGGCGACGCCGTGTCGGCCGGCGGATGCATTTCCCGCTCTCGTTCCGCCACCTGCTTCAGACGTATCCCGTCACGTACTCGTGCGAGCAAACGTACTCGTATGAGCGCCGGACAAGACCACTTTTTCCTCAGGCTCACGCCGCAGCGCTGTGCCGTGGCTTGCAGACCAGGACGGGGCAGTGGGCTTTGCGGACGATGGCTTCGGCGACGCTGCCGAGGAGGGCTCGCGCAAGCCCGGTGCGGCCGTGCGAGCCGACGACGATCAGTTCCACCTTTTCCTCTTCGGCCACGCGCACCAATTCGAAGGCTGGGTCGCCAGACACCAGGCGGTGCTCCACAGGAATCGTCCGATCTGGCGGCTCGATGTCGTTGAGCATGCTCTCGAGTTCTTCGATCGACGGTTCTGGGATTCCGTAATACATGTCGCCGCCGTAGGCGCGGGGAATCTCTTGAACGTGGACGATCAACAGGCCAGCTCCCTTCTCTTTGGCCAGAGAGGTTGCGTAGTTCAGCGCGAGGTCACTGGTGTGAGAAAAATCGACGGGCACCAAGATCTTTTTCGTCGTGTTCGTATCCACAGCCGAGGACCTCGAAAGCAATTAAGGAAGGTGGGCCGGACACAGGCACTTGCGCAAGGCAGGGCTGCGTCCTGGTGCGGAAAAGGGATGTCCCGCCCCCGCGTCTTCGGCGAGGGATGGGACTGAGAGGATCTGTTGATGCAATTCGTGAGCCGAGGAGGGGTATGCTTAGGGAGCGGAGGTCTGGGACTTGGCCACCGAGTCGTTTTCCAAGCCATATTTTTCCAAAAGGCGGTAGAGCTTGCGACGGCTGATGCCCAGCGAGCGCGCGGCTCGGGCCTTGTTGTACGCTTCGCGCTCCAAGACTTGTAACACTTTGACGCGCTGGCACAGCCCCAGGTCATCGCTGGCTTCGCGAATCATGATCGTCGAAGGAGTCACCGCATGTTCGCTGGTCAGAGCCTTGGGGAGGTCCTTCATGCGAATGATGTGATCGTCGGCGAGAATTTTCGCTCGGTCGAGCACGTTGATGAGCTGACGGACGTTCCCAGGCCAGCTGTACTTCTTGACGCAGTGGAGCGCCTCGTTGTCGATGTGCCAGTCGTCTCCCAGCAGATGCTCGACCAACAGTGGGATGTCGCCGAAGCGTTCGCGTAGCGGCGGTAATTCGAGCGACATGACGTTGATCCGGTAATACAGATCCTCTCGAAAGTGACCGAGCTTGATCTCTTCTTCGAGGTTGCGGTTGGTCGCCGCCAGCAGCCGCACGTTGACCTTGCGCTCCTGGACCGAGCCGACGCGGCGCAGGACACCGTTTTCGAGAATCCGTAGCAGCTTGGCCTGCAAGGCGGCCGGCATCTCGCCGATCTCATCGATAAATAGCGTGCCGCCGTCGGCCGCTTCGAACAAGCCCTGCTTGGCCGCCACAGCTCCGGTGAAGGAACCCTTTTCGTGGCCGAACAGTTCACTTTCGAGCAGCGTTTCCGGGAGGGCGGCGCAGTTGATGGTCACTAGTGGCCGGTCGGCCCGTGCACTACCGGCGTGCAGGGCCTGCGCGACCAGTTCCTTGCCCGTGCCGCTCTCTCCCTGGATCAGGATGGCCCGCTCGCTAGGACCGGCGCGCTGGATCAACCGAAAGATCTCCTGCATGGCCGGAGAATTGCCGATGATCTGGGCGCTGGTGCGGTTGCGGGCCAGCAGCGTCCTGAGTTGTTCGTTCTCTTTCCGCAAACTCCGGCGTTCGGTGGCCTTTTCGATATGCGCTTCCAGCTCGACCAGCGAAAACGGTTTGAGCAGGTAGTTCATCGCGCCCAGCTGCATGGCTTTGACCGCCGTTTCGATCGAGCCTTCGCCAGTCAGCAGCAGAACTTCGCACTCGGTGTAGAGCGATTTGAAGCGTTCGAGCAATTCCAGTCCCGACATGTCGGGAATGTGCATATCGAAAATCGCCACATCAAAGTTGCGCTTGCTGGCGATCTCCAACGCCTCGGTCCCCCGAGCGGCACCGACGGCGTTATAGCCGCTGAGCACCAGTTTCTGGACTAGCAGCGAGCAGAATTCCTCATCGTCGTCGACCACCAGCAGATCAAACGGCTTGGCTTTCATCTTCGGCCCCTCCTCCGGTCACGCCGTCGTCGGGCAACCGTTGTCTTGATAGAGAGAGAGAAAGTTCGTTTTGGGCAATTCAGCCCGCTTCGGCATGCAACGGGCAAGTGCCCGGCAAGAAGGTGCTTTCCATATCGATGACGTGCAGAGATGCGTCTATCAGTTTGGTGCTGTTCTGTTTCGCCAATGCCTGTAGACGTCGAAAGGCTTCGTTTTCGTCGACCCGAGCAATTCGCATCAGGATCCCCTTTGCCCGGTCGATGACATCGCGATCGGTTAAAACTTGCCTCAGACTTTCGCACTCCCTTTGAAGCGATTGTAGCTCTCGGAATCGCCGCATTGCAACCGAAATGGCGGGTTGCAAATCCGCCAATGCGATCGGCTTGACGATATACGCCAGCACATGGTCCGCTTCGGCCCGTTCGATCATGGCTTCGTCATGATAGGCCGATACCAGAATTACCGGTGTCGGCCGGGATTGATAAATCTTTAAAGATGCTTCGATGCCGTCCAAGTGCGGCATTTTAATGTCGGTAATGACCAGGTCCGGCGCCAGCTCGGCGCACTGCTCGACCAGTTCCAGGCCGGTGCTGGCGGAGCAGACCACTTCGTGGCCGCAGCGCGGCAACATCCGCGCGAAAAACTCGCGCATGTCCGGTTCGTCATCGGCAACTGCAATTCGCAACTTGGTACTCATGTCATTCCTCTCGGTAGACTGATGGAGATGCAGGCACCCTCGCGCGATTGAGCGTGAATGTGCCCGTGATGAGAAACGACAATCCGTTTAGTGATCGCCATACCCAGACCGGTGCCTTTCGTTTTCGTGGTGTAGAAAGGCTCGAACATTCGCTGGCACTGTTCGGCAGTCAGTCCCGGCCCTTGGTCTTCGATGCTGACCAGCAAATCATTTTTTCCTGGACCTTGTCCCAGGCAGCAGCGCACCGTGATCGTGCTCTGGTCGGGAGAAACCTCGACCGCGTTTTCGAAAATGTTGCGAAAGACCTGGGTCATCTTGGATGCGTCGACTCGGCAGGTCGGTTCCAGGGCGAGGTCTTCGATCAGGTCGATTTTTTTGTCCGGCTGCGACTGGGCGACTTGATGCCAGGCCTCGCGCCACACGTTGGCCAGGTTGGCTCGTTCGCGGCGTATGTTCAGCGGCGCGGCCCACTGCCGAACTTCCTCATAGAGATCGCGGAGCTGGTTTTGGGCTCGTTGCGTGCGACGCACCAGATCGAGCGCGGCCGGCCGGTCCTCGACCTCCAGAGCCAGCATTTCCAGGCAGGCAAAACTCCGCTGCAGCGCATTGCGGCTTTCGTGGACCAGGGCCGTCATCGTCTCGCCGATCGCTGCCAGTCGCTCCGCCTGCAAGGCGCGTTGTTCGGACTGTTTCTTCTCCGTGATATCGCGGAGTGAGAGGGCGCTCAGGCCGGGTGAAAAATTCAGAATCGCTTGCTGTTCGACGTCGATCAGCGCCCCGTCGCCGCGGCGCATCTTGCGCTCGACCGGGTGCTGGGCCACCGCGCCGCTCCCTGTCACAGCCGCGGCCCCTGACACTGCCGCACTGTCGGTCACGCCTTTTTCGCCCGCTTGCGCTTCGGCCGGTTCCTCGGTCGCCAGCAGGCTGCTCAGGCTGCGGCCGACCAGTTCGGCGTGCGGCGTGCGCAGCATCGCACAGGCAGCTGGATTGGCATCGAGTACGGTCTGTCTGCGGTCGAAGATCAGCAGGCCGGTCAGCGTATTCTCGTAGAGGGCACGCAGCTGCCGTTCCGAGCGCTGGTGTTCCAGCTCGCGCTTGATGCTCGCGCGCAGCATGTCCGGGTTGATAGGTTTGAGAATGTAGTCCGCCGCTCCGTGACGCAGGGCTGTGACGGCGCTGTCGACGTCGGCATAGCCGGTCACGACGATGACGCTGACGCTCGGAGCAAGCTTCAAGATCTTTTCCAGCAGCGCCTCGGGCGAGCTGTCGGGCAGTTTGCGGTCGAGCAGAATCAGCGAAACCTTGTCCCAGTCGGGCAACTCGAACAGCGCTTCGGCCGAGGCCGCCTCGGCGATGTGGTAGCCGTCCAGCTCCAGGATGTCGCGCAGGTTCGTGCGAGCATCGCTGTCGTCATCGACGATGAACAGCACGATTTCGGAAGCTCGGACCGAACGGGTCGGCATAGTCCGTGCGCTCTCCCGGGGCTCGGAGGACGCGAAAGGCTGTGAAAGCGGCATATGCGTTGGCTGTCCCAAGGATTCAGTGCTCAGGCGGGGTGGGCAGGCAGAGGGTGACGGTTGTCCCCTCATGACGTTGGCTGGAAACGGCGATCGTGCCGTTATGACGAGCAATGATGTCGCGTGAGATCGATAGCCCGAGTCCAATGCCTTTGGCTTTGGTGGAGTACAAAGGTTCGAAAATGTACGGCAGCACGTCGGGGTCGATCCCCAGGCCGGTATCGCGCACGACGATTGCCGCTCGGTTCTTGTCCTTGGCCGCGTGCAGTCGGAGTACGCCTCCTGCGGGCATGGCGTCGCGGGCGTTGCGAATCAAATTTCCAAATACGATTTCTAACTGCGCGGGGTCACAGTACAACTGAAGGTCTTCGCTAGGCAAATCCCAATCGACCTCGATCGCCCGCGGCAACGGATTGAGCTCGACCGCCTCCCGCAAACAAGCCTCGACGGGGACCGCTTCCATGACCGGTTGGGGCAACCTGGCAAAATCGTTCAGCGCGGTGATGACCTGGCTCGCGACATCGACCTGCCGGCCAATCCGCTCCAGATGCGTCTTGCGCTTTTCCTCCGACGCGTTGTCGGCCTTGAGCAGGTAATAAATCGACGTCTTGATCACGCTCAGCGGGTTGCGCAGTTCATGCCCGATGCCGCCGGCCACCTTGCCGATCGTCGCCAGGCGTTCGGCCACCGCTTGCCGGCGCTGGTATTCGCTTTGGTACGCATCTTCCACGATCGCCAGGTCGAGGTCGAGCAGCGTGTTGAGCGCGTCGCGGCAAGCGAGCAGCTCTGCCGTATCGCCCGTCCAAGCCTGCTCCAAGGCTCGCTGCAAACCGCGGCGCAAGCGCGAGAGCGAGGCGTTGGTATAAATCTGGCTCAAGCCGATCTCGACGTGCCGCTTGCCGACGCGCCACCGCCGCTCGACGTATTCGCCGTCGTACTGACCTGAAAACAGCTCGTCCAGCCAGGCCCGCAGCTTTTCCTTCAGCCGAGCCACCTGGGCCGGTCCGCCAGTGATGACCTGGCTGGCTTCCGGGTGCCGCTCGATTTCCAAGTAAAAATCGTCGATCAGCTGAACGAAATGGGGTGCGACCAACGGGCGGATCATTTGGACTCGCTGCAAATCCTCCGGAGCCCAGCCCATGTAATTGGCCAGCTCCTGATACCGCTCAAATCGACTTGCTGAATTCGCGTGCATTGTGTGAAAAGCGATCTGCGATCTGCCCCTCGGTGTTCCGTGCGATGCTCACTGCGATGGACCCACGGTGTGCGGAAAATACGCACTCAGCCTGGCATCTACGAGGGGCAAACAGCTCCGGCGCTTGCAAGCATCATACCAGGCGCGCTGCGCGGCGAGCGCTTTTGCGCGCCGCTCCCACAATCGCCTGAGATATCGCAGGCCCAGCACCGCTGGCCGGCCGTGCCGGCGACTAATCGCAGGCTGTCAAAGCGGCAAAAATAGTGTGCGAATTCGCTCATCGCGCGCGTGCTGCGGAACGAACTTCGCGCGCTTACGTGCAAAGATGGCAAATCTAGGCCGGCCCGCCGCAGCCGTCGCTCTTCCGGCATCCGATTTGAAGGTGACTTTTCAAGCACAACTGAAACGACCTAAACAAAAGGGACGCTCATGTCGCCAGAGACTCCGCTGAATCACCCATGGTTGATTGCCGTTTGGCCAGGCATGGGGCACGTGGCGATCAGCGCCGGATACTATCTGATGGCCAAGCTCGAGATGGAACTGTTTGCCGAGATTTCAGCTTCCGACCTGTTCGATGTCGAAGTGGTCGAGGTCCAACACGGGGTCATCCAAGCGGGCCGATTACCGCGCAGCCGCTTTTTTCTCTGGCGCGACCCCAAACAGCAGCACGATTTGATCGTCTTCGTCGGCGAAGCCCAGCCGCCGTTGGGCAAGTATCGCTTTTGCCAACGGTTGGCCGAACTGGGCAAAAAGTGGAACGTCGAGCGGGTTTTCACCTTCGCCGCCATGGCCACGCAGATGAATCCGGGAGACAAAGCTCGCGTCTTTTGTGCCGCGACCAGCCCGCATGTGCTGGACGAGATTTGCCCGGCCGAGGGCCAGCCGCTGGAGGAAGGCCGCATCGGCGGCCTGAACGGCATCCTGCTGGCCGCAGCCGCCGAAGCCGGGCTGGAGGGAGTTTGCCTGCTCGGCGAGATGCCGCACATCTTCGCTCAGCTCCCATTTCCCAAAGCCTCGCTGGCCGTCTTGCAGTCGTTTGCCAGACTCAGCCAGGTCACGCTCGATTTGAGCGAACTGGAAGAGCAGGCGGAAGCCGTCAGCGACAAGCTCGGAGAACTGCTCAGCCAAGTCGAGCACAAACTGGCCCAGCAGCAGCGAGCTGCCGGTGAAGAGGAAGGCGAAGGGGAATCCGAGTTCGGGCAATTCCCCGAAGAGGAGCGGCTCAGTCCAGCCGATCAGAAGCGAATCGAGGCTTTGTTCATCCAGGCCGAGTCCGACCGATCCAAGGCCTACGAGTTGAAACAGGAGCTCGACCGCCTGGGCATCTTCAGCGAGTACGAAGATCGCTTTCTCGACTTGTTCAAAAAGCAGTAAGTCGCACGGGTTTCACATTCCGCTGGCTTTGCCATAGTCGGCGTCTCGAAACACCAGTAGCGGGTCGATGCCGACGACCAGGTATTCGGTCGTCTCGGGTTGTTTGCCGGCTAGCTTGAGTCTGACTCGAAAATGGGGATGCTGCTTGCCGGTCACCTCTTCGAGAATCTCGTACGATTCCAGCTTTTTGCCGGCTTGCCAGCGAGCGTCGAAGACGTTCACGGCGGGCGATGAGGTCGTAATGGGTGCGAGGGGAGCTCCGCTCTTCCATGTCGACAGGGCGGTATCAATTGCTTGACGCGCTTGGGCACTGGTGGGCGTGTAACGCTCGGAGGCTGGCCGTTGACAGCCGCCTGAAACGATCAAGCACGCCAATAGGAGCAATGAAAAACGGTTCGTTCGCCTACGAAACATCAAGTGCCTCTTTCGCTGATTTCAGAGGGCGTCCGTTGCCAGCGCCTGCGCCGCACACCAAAGAACAACGCGGGTATCAACAAATCGATGACTTCGTCTGCCACCAGGATTCCGCCGAGCACCGGCGCGGCCATCGGGCGAATGATATCGGCTCCGACGCCGTCGCTCCAGAGCAGCGGCGCGAGTGACAGAATCATGGCGGTCTCGGTCAGCAGCTTGGGACGCAGTCGATGAACGGCGCCTTCGATCACTCGCCGCTGCAGATCCTCGAGCGAGAGGATCTGTCCCAAGCCACCACTCTCTTCTACGGCTTGCCGCAGATAGACGATCATGACCATGCCGGTGGCTGCGGCCATGCCGAGGCAGGCGATGTAGCCCACACCCACGGCAAGCGAAAACGGAAAACCGCACAGCCACTGCATCAAGACCGCGCCGCTCAGCGCGCCGGCGACCGACAACAGGTTCAGCAGTGTATCGGCCACATCGCGGAACGCCAGGTACATCAGCAGCGCGATCGACACCAGACACAGCGGCACGATCCAGAGCATGCTGCGCCGCGTGCGGGCGGCATGTTCGAATTGGCCGGTCCATTCAATTTTGATTCCCGCCGGCAAAACCATGCCCTCGAGCGTGGCCCGAGCCTCGGCGACCCAGTCGGCGGCGTCGCGATCGCGGATGTTCAAGCGAACGTAATTGCTCAGCTGGCCGTTCGTGCTCTTGATCGTTGCCGGACCATCGTGATGCAGCGGCGAGATCAGCTCACCCAACGCGATCGTCGGCCCTTGTTGCGGCAAGCCGATGGGCGGACGATTGGCCTCGTCAGCTCTGGCGGGCAAGGCAACATCCAGATAATTCGCGAGCGCCCGTGTTGCAGAGTTGCTCGAGTCGAGCTGTAAACTGCTGACCAGCCGGACGCGCACCGGAATCGATGCCGTCGAAGCGGTGGAATCGTGTTCGAGCAAGCGCCCGGTCGTAGCCGCCTGGACGGCCCAGCGAATGTCCTCGGGTTCGCACGCCACGCGGTCCAGGTGATCTGGTTTTAAGTCAAATGTGACATAGTCCTTATCGCGAATGGGATCAGCGATGACGTCGGCCGCACCTCGGATCTGCCGCAACGCTTCCGCAATCTCTTCGGAAACGCGGACGACTTCCTGAAAATTATCGCCCAGCACGCGAACCCCGACCTCCGAGTTGACACCCGTCGTCAGCATGTCGATGCGATTCTGAATTGGGCGAGTCCAGACG